>JANOMP010000229.1:0-1563 GCA_031420365.1 Cytophagaceae bacterium | reverse complement strand
ACTCAGCCTTTGGCTGGCAGAGCACCAGATGAACCAGCTATTCTTTAAAGAATTTGGCCGTACACGCCCAGCTTTGCCACTCATGGAAACGGGGAATATTGTGCATGGAAATGCTTGTAGGGTTGATTGGGAAGTGGTTTGCCCGAAAAATGAACGATCCGACGTTTCGGGTGATGAAATTTATATTTTGGGGAATCCTCCGTATTTGGGTGCAAGAATATTGAATGATGTCCAAAAGGCAGACATGAAGTTTGTTTTCTTCGACAAAGTTGAAGGCTATAATGATTTGGACTATATAGCTCCTTGGTTTTTTAAAGCAGGGAAATATATTGAAAAGGTAAACGCCAAATGTGCCTTAGTTTCAACTAATTCTATTTGTCAAGGTTCTCAAGTTGCTTCACTTTGGCCAAAAATATTGACTGACAACCTTGAGATAGATTTTGTTCACCAATCTTTTAAATGGTCAAACAATGCAAAAGCAAAAGCAGCAGTAATTGTTGTTGTTTTGGGGTTAAGAAATAATTCAAATAGGCCCAAATTAATATTTAATAAAGGCATAAAAAAAACTGTAAATAATATTTCACCTTATTTGGTAGAAGGTAAAAATGTTTATGTTTTTAGCCGTCGTTTCCAATTATCTAAGTTGCCATCAATGAATTTTGGAAGTATGCCTAATGACGGTGGTTTTTTAACTCTTTCACAGGAAGAATTTGAAGATTTACTTGATAAAGATGCTAATGCATATGTGTACTTAAAGAAATTTGCAGGGTCAAAAGAATTTATTAATGACATAAAGAGATGGTGTATCTGGATAAAGAATGATGAATTTGAAAATGCTAATGAAATAAATTACATAAAGGATAGGATTGAAAAAGTGAGGATACATCGTGCAAAAAGTGATAGGAATGCCACTAATATTTTAGCAGACTTTCCTCACCGATTTGCAGAAATAAGGCATAAAAACTCAAATTCAATTATTGTTCCTAGGGTTTCTTCTGAAAGAAGAGATTATATGCCGATTGGATTTTTGAATCCCGATTTTGTTATTTCAGATTCCGCTCAGGCTATTTATGATGCTGAGGAATGGGTCTTTTCTTTAATTACTTCAAGAATGCATATGACTTGGTTGAGAGCAGTCGCAGGTAGATTAAAATCAGATTATCGATATTCTACGTCCTTATGCTACAACACTTTCCCTTTCCCACCTATCAGCGACACCAAAAAGCAAGAATTAGAAAAGTATGTGTATAAGATATTGGAGGAAAGAGAAGCCCATAGCGAAAAAACCCTTGCTCAGCTCTACGACCCAGAAAAAATGCCCGATGGCCTACGAGAAGCCCATCGCCAAAACGACTTGGCCATAGAACGCTGCTACCGAGATAAGCCCTTCGAATCAGACGAAGAGCGGTTGGAGTATTTATTTAAACTCTATGAAAAAATGATAGAGGAGGAGAAGAATAGGGGGACGTTGTTTGAGGGTGCTAAGAAAACTAAAAAGAAGAAAGGATGACCGATAACAAAACCAAGGAAGATATTTTTAAAGAAAAATTCTTGCAAAAATTA
>JANOMP010000228.1:0-1098 GCA_031420365.1 Cytophagaceae bacterium | reverse complement strand
CTCTTGGAGCTCTTCTAGCGTTCCTAAATTGAGCAGGTTGTTATGGCGGGTTTTGCCCCCAATACGTATGCTTTGGCAAAGTCTATAATAGCTATATACTTTACCACCTTTTGGCCCTTTATCTATCTTTTTTATAAACATGCCGCAAAGATACGAAAAGAAATAGAAATAAAAAACATTTTGGGGGAACACAAATGAAACTGAAAAAATTAAAGAATTTACTACCAATACTTTAACTTTTTAAAATTTAAAAAAATTTAAAAAAAAGTAAAAAAAGATAGAAATTAGTCCATTTTTGACTACTTTTCGGATGGCTAAATGCAAGTTGGGTTAAGATCTGCTGATAGTAGCAGTCGGTATTCCAACTGGTCATGTAGTTGAGAGCATCTGCCACTGTGTAGTCGTTGGCACGTTTGCAACAAAATATGCTTATTATTTTTTGTCAGAGAGTAATTTCTTTTGTTAAAAGCTGTTATTTGGGATTTACAAAATTGGTTATTTTTTCTCCACAATAAATTTATCTAAAACTTTTCCTGTGGCGGATACTTGTTTTATTTCTAGCACTTTATCTATTACATCCACAAGCGTGAATGAATGCATATTTGAAACAAATTTATTTGTAAACTTCATCCAACTGTCTGTATCTGTTGTTTGGTCAATATTGTATAAACTATTTCCACCAGCACCTGAAACTAAATAGATTATGCCTTTAGGCTCTTTGTTTTTCTTTCCATCAAATTTCTTGTCTAAAACCCATTTACCAGAGACTACTCTACCCCTTGCCTTTGTTAAATCATCTGTGGCTATAAGGCTGCCAATTCCTTCCGGCTTAAAAGTTAGCGGATAAGATCTTTGATAATTATGAACGTGACCATTGAATACTATATCCACATTTCCTTTTTCCAATATTGGCGAAAGCAAACGCATGTGTTGTTGCTCATAATGAGCTCGTGATGAATTAAACCCTAACTCCGCAACGTTTTACGCCGTCTAAGAAAATAAATAGCAAAAAAACCAACACAATGCTTGTTTTGTTGGTTTTTTTGTGGTAATTTTAGACAACCTAAATAGAGTGTTTATGTATCTCCCAGAATGGGC
>JANOMP010000227.1:0-1828 GCA_031420365.1 Cytophagaceae bacterium | reverse complement strand
CTCTTGGAGCTCTTCTAGCGTTCCTAAATTGAGCAGGTTGTTATGGCGGGTTTTGCCCCCAATACGTATGCTTTGGCAAAGTCTATAATAGCTATATACTTTACCACCTTTTGGCCCTTTATCTATCTTTTTTATAAACATTGCGCAAAGATACGAAAAGGAATAGAAATAAAAAACATTTTGGGGGAACACAAATGAAACTGAAAAAATTAAAAAATTGATTACTAGTATTTTAACCTTCTAGTTTGTTGAAAAAAGTAAAAAAAGATAAAATTTATTCCTTTTTGACTACTTTTCTGGGGTCAAAAGACAAGTTGGGTTAAGGTTTTATTTTATGCAATTAAGTGGAGTATACAGACAATAAAGCTAGGCCAGAATTGAAATAAGTTCTAGTTTGGCTACCACTCCAACAATTAAGCGTTCGTTGGGTACGTAATATTGCGATATGCTATCAATAACAATGAATGAATGGCGGGCGGCTAGTCTGCTGTGCTAAGGATAATTCTTTAGCAAGGGTGTCTTTCGGGTTTTACCTGAAGTATTCCCGTAACCCTTAAAACTTCACATCGAAACTCTACAGAAACTCCAAAAAACACCATCCTTACATGCTGAAAAGTTTGGCTAAAGCCGAATAGTGTACTCGATTTCACAACCTCCATTTAAAGATGGAGGGAATTCAACACTGTGTTTTGTGACCACGGATTCATTTACCGCTGGCTTTAGCTAGCGGATACTAAAAGATATTCCGATTTGACTTTAGTCAAAAAGATATTGTTAAAGCTAGTCCTATAATCGTGGGGTGTTCGATCTTCCGACTAAAAACGGAGTGTATTTATTCGCAGCCAAAATATGGTTTTTTGTTTGGTTATGGCTGGAAATAATTTTGGATTTTGGGGCGTATTTGCAGGCCCAATGGGTCTGACCGTATTGGATCGTGGGATTTTGGGTGATTTGAAATCTAATTTCAGGACGTAGTTTGCAGGTCTGACATTTCGGTCTGACCGTGTTGCGTGGAGAGATTTTGTTTAAACTTCTAATTCACTATTTTGATACAATACATCTGGGTAGAAATCTAATGGTGCGGGTTTGATAGTGCCGTCATAATCTTGAATTGAAGCCATTTTGTCCAAAAATAGGGTACGGCCATCCGTTTTTACTTGTGCAAATATTTCCCTGTTTAGTAATTTTGAGAAGTTGCCTGCTGTTTTTAAGTCTGCTGTTGTAGCCATAAATTAATTTCAAGTAGCAAAAAAACAACTACTCAATTTCATTATGTTTATGTAAATTTGTATTATTGAACTAATCTGTTTTTATTTAAATGCAACATAATATTATCGAAAACGATTTTAAAATTAAATTTGATGGACAACAACATCAAGTAGATGCTAATGTTTTAATTAGTAGCTTAATTCATACAACAACGATAATTCAGCAAATAAATAATCATTTTAATAGCGGCAGAAAAGTAGAAATTAAGGTAAAAGCATTAGAAAAAGGCCGCTTTTTAATTCATATTGAACTTTTGGAAACAGCTATAGATGCTTTAAAAAATTTATTCACAAAAGATAATATTGGAATTGCTGGAGCAGTAATAGGAGGTTTAGCTGGTTTAATTGAATTAAAAAAGTTTTTATTTGATAAAGAGCCAAAAGAAAAGATCGAGCAAGGAAACACAGTTATTGTAATACCTTAAATCCGCAAGCACAAAATTTTGATAGGCGGATTTTTATTTTAGCTTAAAGAATTGGCGATTTTCGCCAATTTTAGATTTTTTGTACTCCATTTTTTTAATTTTATGCTTTATTTTATTTGCCTGTTACTTTTATTA
>JANOMP010000226.1:0-3903 GCA_031420365.1 Cytophagaceae bacterium | reverse complement strand
ACAAAAAAGCAAAAAATGACAGAGATAAAAACAATAGAAAATACAGAGCAGGAACTTGTGGAAGAATTCGCGGAGTTTGAAGACCTATTTGACAAATTCGGTTACCTGATTGATTTGGGTAAAAATCTAAAACCATTAGACGATTTACTGAAAACTGATAGCCGTATGATAAAAGGATGTCAGGCACATGTGTGGCTATATAGTGAATTGAAAGACGGGAAAATTATTTTTCAGGCAGATGCGAATGCGGATTATGCGAAAGGACTCGTCGCAATGATGATTTATGTGCTTTCGGGACATACACCTGATGAAATTTTTAATGCACCACTTAATTTTATTGAAAGGATAGGATTTAAAAGTATGCTTTCGATGAAACGTGCGGGAGGATTGGAGAGCATGATAAAGCAAATGAAACTGGATGCGGTGGTGTACAAAGCCAAGGGTTGAGCTACTTTCTTACCGATAAAAAAATAAGTTTTAACCTCATGCAGAATTTTATTAAACAATCTGCGATATTTTTCTTTACTTTAGGTTTTTGTAAAAATAATCCCTATTTTGAATGACTTATGATATAAAATAGTCGTTTAACGTTTAACTGGATATCATTGCAAAAAACAAAAGTGTTTTATATATTACTTAATCATTAAAAATGTAATGAAAAAAAATTTATTTACAATTTCCTTGCTCGCTTGTTTAGTTATATCATGGTCTGCTTATAGCCAGGATTCTAAAAGGTATTACTATCAGATAAAAATTTATCATTTGAAAAATAAAGCCCAAGAGGATCGGGTAGACAAATTTTTAAAAGATGCTTATTTGCCTGCAATGCATCGGATAGGAATTAAGCAGGTAGGAGTGTTCAAACCAATAGTTCAGAATACAAGTGATCAACTGATCTATGTTTTTACTCCGTTTCGTAAAATGGATCAATTCCAAAACCTAAATAAGGTTCTGGAAAATGACAAACAATATCTTGCAGCAGGGGAAGATTATTTAGGGGCATTGCACACGGATGTACCTTATACCCGCATTGAATCAATTTTGTTGCAGGCATTTAGTGGTATGCCTATACCATTTGTTCCCAATCTAACTACGCCAAAGAGCGAACGGTTTTATGAGCTTCGCAGTTATGAAAGTGGCACAGAAAGGTCATCTGACAATAAAATAAAGATGTTTGATGTACATGAAGTAGCTATGTTTAAGAACCTGGATTTCAATGCTGTTTTTTACGGTAAGGTTCTTTCGGGCAGCAAGATGCCAAATCTGATGTATATGACAACGTTTCTCAACAAAGCTGACCGTGATAAGCATTGGGCAGCATTCGGCCCCGAATATAAGACCATTCGTGATCTGCCAGAATATCAGAATAATGTGTCTAAAAATGAACAGACCTACTTGTATCCAACGGATTACTCTGATTTTTAGTTTTGGTTTTACAGGATTTAGAGTGAAAACCTGAATTTTATAAAATTAATTAATGATTGCTGTTTACTGAATTTGTTGTTAGCCTTACTTTTCAGCATCGGCTGACCGCAGGTATGCCTGTCCAATTGAAAAAAGCCGAATGTCGGACCAACTGGAATGCCAGCTCAGCCAAAAACATTCACAAAAAAAAATCCTGAAAGCCGTCCGCCATGAATTTTTAAATTAATTATCTAGCTATTAGCAATTTAACTTGCTTAAAAATTTTCATACGGACGGTCCGAATATATTCGGAATGAGATTAATGGAACAATCAGTGATTTGTTCTCTAAAAGGTTTTATTTAATAATATTTCTCCACTCTAAATCCTGTAATGCCGAATTTATTAATTGAAAATGTACGTATGGCTTCCCTGCCTGATATTGCAGCCATGAAATTAAATGCGATCGTAGGAAATGGGACAAGAATTAAAGATTTTATTGATGTATCCTATCTATCTTCTTTCCTTTCTTTAAATGATATGCAAAAGGCATATAGTCATAAATACCCCAATTCAAACCCTATAATGATTCATAAAGCCTTAAGCTATCATCTAGACATAAATATTAAAGAGCCTATTAAAATGACAGCAGGAAGGCTTGATTGGGCGCTTATAGAAAAAAGAATAATGGATATGATTAATAACCCTACAAAGGTGTTTTCTCCTTTGAATATGCTTGAAGGCTAGACACCAAAGCGCAAGCGTCCCGCTTATCCTATCATAGCCACAATAAAAAATATACAATAATGGCAATTCAGCTTTACAAGCCTTGCGAACATTTAGATTTTAATCCGGGGGTATGTTTTCTTACCAGCAAAAAAACAAGTTCTACCGAAGAACACGTTTCTGTTTTTCCGGAATATGTAGATTTGTAGTTAGTTACATTTTCAGAAAACCTAAATCAACCGATTTTGACCGAATTCAGGGGGTGTTTTCCTCACGCAGGGGTTAAAATTGAAATTTATACAATACTGAGCCGAAAATTAATGCTAATCGGCTCAATTTTTTCGTATATTTGAGCCGATTAAACAACCTAATCGGCTCATTATGTATAATTGGCAACACCAAAATTGGCCTGAATTTAAATACAATAGTTCATCAATAGATAATGATTTGATGAGGTTCATGTTAAAAGCAGGAGAACTAAAAGGGATCATTTCTGCATTACCTGAAGCCATAAGTACCGAAACTATTATACAGATAATGGTCTCTGAAGCAATCAAAACATCAGAAATTGAAGGCGAGATAATAAACAGAATAGATGTGATGTCATCCATTAGAAAAAACCTTGGATTACATATCTCACAAGAACCAAAAGATAAAAATGCTATTGGATTAAGTCAATTGTTAATTGATGTAAGAAATACTTATAAACAAGCACTCACTGAAACCAAGATTCTGGAATGGCATAAACTCCTCATGGGGAATAACAAACGCATCAATGCAGGCCAATGGAGAAAAGATAAGTCACCAATGCAAGTAGTTTCAGGATCTGCGTCTGACCCTAAAGTTCATTTTGAAGCTCCTCCCTCTAAATTAGTACCAAAAGAAATGAAGCGGTTTATAGAATGGTATAATAAAAGTGAAATTAGTTCTCCAATTATTAAAGCAGCACTGGCACATCTTTATTTCGAATCCATTCATCCTTTCGAAGATGGAAACGGCAGGATTGGTAGAGCCATAGCAGAGAAAGCGCTATCACAAGGATTTGATAACCCTATTATGTTTAGTATTTCAAAATCTATTGAAGAAAATAGATCAGCCTACTACAAAGCATTGCAGTATGCGCAACAAAGATTAGAAATTACAAAGTGGATAGAATGGTTTGCTTCAATTATAATTATTGCACAGGATGACGCTGAAAAAACAATTCAGTTTACTATCAAAAAAGTGAAATTCTTTGATAAATATGATAAAGATTTCAATGAACGTCAAAGAAAGGTCATCAATAGAATACTTGAAGAAGGTATTAATGGTTTCAAAGGTGGTATGAATGTAAAAAAATATTTAAGTATTACAGATACATCAAAAGCAACAGCAACAAGAGACTTGCAAAAATTGGTGGAAATGAATGTGCTTGGAATTATGGGAGGAGGAAGGTCTACTAATTATGAAATAAATATTTAAGGAGCCAAGTTAAGCACCACCATCTTATCCAAACAACCAATAGTTACTTTAATGAAATCAAACCACGATCTAATTCTAATTCACCCTCATTTTCTAGCTTCTTTAATACACGAGAAACAACCACTCTAGTGGTACCTAATTTATTCGCTAGGGCTTGATGAATTATTTCAACATTTTTAGTACCAGTTGTACCAGAAATGCCAATCAATGACTTCAAAATTCGGATTTACAGGATTTAGAGTGAAACCCTGAATTTTATAAAATTAATGGTTTTACAGGATTTAGAGTGAAAGCCTGAATTTTATAAACTTTAA
>JANOMP010000225.1:0-1150 GCA_031420365.1 Cytophagaceae bacterium | reverse complement strand
TTTCTCGAGGTTTTGCTTTAAGTCATTGGCAATTTCTTTTGCCTCAATGATATCTCCTTTTTCCAATTCCTGATTCATTTCATCTACCAGTTCGGATGAAACTTCCGAGAAGTTATTGACAAAATTCAAAGGGTTTTGAATTTCGTGGGCGATGCCTGCGGTGAGTTCGCCGAGGCTGGCAAGTTTTTCGGATTGGATGAGTTGGGCTTGGGTGGATTTCAGTACATTTAAAGACTGATTCAATTCAGCCGTCCGTTCTGTCACTTGTTTTTCAAGTATTTCATTTTGAGTAGCGAGTATGTATTGTTTTTCTTTTTCTTGTTCAATCGCTTCATTCTTCAATTGGTCATTTTCAACCAATTGTTTACTCAATGCTTTATTCGTTTCATTACCTTCAATTCCCATAAAAAGCGATAAACCGAGCGGTATTGAAATTGACCCTATATTAACAACCACTTCGAATAAATAAGGTGAAATAGCATAATTAAAAAATTTGTACCCAGTAATAAGTGAAATAGAAAACTTCAAAAAGAGTATCGCCGTTGCAAGGCATACTGTACCGAAAAAGGCAATCATAATGGCAATACCCAATATCCAAAAGCCTTTAATTTCCTTTTTTAAACCTATTCGGGTCAATCGAAACATAATCATAAAACCAAAAATATTGCCAGTTAAAAATAAAATAGGTAGCCAAGGGATGCCGCCATACGTAAAACTGGATACGAGGATGCTGACAAGGTTAAGAACAACAAAAGCATAGTAATAATTATCTAATCGCACTTTTGCCATTCGATAAAAAGCATAAACCAACATACATACCCCAATAGAATAAGACCAATTGGAAATATTCAAATTAAAATAGCGATATTCAACTGAAAATTGGTTTTGTCCAATAATTTTAAAAATAAATAAAACTGTAAATGCCAAAAAACAAATCGCTATAATGAGATGGGTTTTATTGCTTCTTTGATAAAAATAAAAAGCCAAATGCAGGATAAAAAGCATAAAGTAAACACCGATTTTAAAGATGTCAAAGCCTGTGTAATAGACGCGGAAATTCCTTTGAGCATTGAGTGTCGGCACTAAATTGAGCAGAGTCGCTTTAAACAAACGATTTTGTGTCAATTCAAAAATATTTGTATAACGGATA
>JANOMP010000224.1:0-3389 GCA_031420365.1 Cytophagaceae bacterium | reverse complement strand
TTTAGAAAAGAAATAAACATTGTTCCATTAATCTCATTCCGAATATATTCGGACCGTCCGTATGAAAATTTTTAAGCAAGTTAAATTACTAATAGCTAGATAATTAATTTAAAAATTCATGGTGGACGGCCTTCAGGATTTTTTTTTGTGAGTGTTTTTGGCTGAGCTGGCATTCCAGTTGGCCCGACATTCGGCTTTTTTTGACTGGGCCGGCAACCCGGAAAAGTAAGGCTAACAACAAATTCAGTAAACAGCAATCATTAATTAAAGTTTATAAAATTCAGGGTTTCACTCTAAATCCTGTAAATCCTTTTTTTTATATTGTACATAAAGGATTTCCAAAATAAATAATTAATTTTGTATGTAAAATAATATAGAATATTTGAATTTTTTTGAAGTTTCCGAGGCCGATTATCCTAAAATTGCAATAGAAATTACAGAATTTTCACGAAAATATCTTGTATGGACTTTTGTAGGAAACTTGGGGGCTGGAAAAACAACATTAATAAAATCACTTACCAAGGCATTAGGTATTGATGATAAAGTTCAAAGCCCAACCTTTTCATTGGTTAATCAATATGGTCAAAAAATTTATCATTTTGATTGTTATAGATTAAATTCGTTAACGGAAGCTTTTGATTTTGGAATGGAAGAATATTTAGAATCTGACAAATATTGCTGGATAGAATGGCCAGAAAAAGTTGAAAGTATTTTACCGGTTCCATATGTGGAGATAAAAATTGAATATGGTAAAAACCAAACTAGAAACATTAGTATACAAATTAAAGATTAAATGTCTAAGGAAACCTTAAAAAATCTTGCTCAGCAATCTTCTATTGCACCACTCGAATCACCATTTGCTTTGAAAAAAAGTGAAAATGTAATTTCTATTGGATTGCCAAAGGAACTTTCAAAAAATGAAAAGAGAATTGCATTAACTCCAGATGCTGTGGCACTTTTAATAAAGAATAATTTAGAAGTATCGGTAGAAGTTGGGGCAGGATTAAAATCAAATTTCAGTGATCAAGACTATGCAAATGCTGGAGCTAGAATTTCTTATTCACACAAAGAAATTTTCGAAAATGACATAATTCTTAAAATTGAGCCTTTAATATCTGAAGAGTTTGAGTTCATAAAACCTCAAAGCACCGTAATCTCAACATTAAATCTTCCAACTCTAAATCAAGAATATTTTAATAATTTAAATTCAAAAAAAATTACCAGCATTGCATTTGAGTTTATAGAAGATAAAGTTGAAGAATTCCCTATTATAAGAGCAATGAGCGAGATTGCCGGTAGCACGGTATTGTTAATTGCAGCTGAATATTTAAGTAGCGTGCATAATGGAAGAGGAATAATAATAGGTGGAATTACTGGAGTACCTCCAACTAACGTTGTAATAATTGGAGCTGGAACCGTTGCAGAATTTGCAGTAAGATCTTCCTTAGGCCTTGGTGCAAACATAAAAGTTTTTGACAGACAGCTTTATAGACTTCAAAGGCTTCAATATGCTGTAGGAGCTAGAATATTTACTTCAATTATCGATTCTGAAAATCTAAGTAATGCTATAAAAGAAGCAGATGTTGTTGTGGGAGCATTAAGAAGTGAAACCGGTATTTCACCTCTCGTTGTTTCTGAAGAAATGGTTGCATCGATGAAACCAAATTCGGTAATAATTGATGTGGCAATCGACCAAGGTGGATGCTTTGAAACCTCGAACATGACAACGCATGAATTCCCTGTATTTAAAAAATATGATGTTATTCATTATTGTGTTCCAAACATTGCATCAAGATTTGCACATACTGCAAGTATAGCTCTTAGTAATATTTTTACCCCATTCTTAATAAAAACTGAAGGGTTGGGTGGAATAAGCGAAATGATTTATCAAAATAAATGGTTTATGAAAGGAGTAGTATGCCATCAAGGAAGTTTGACAAATTTAAATTTAGCAAAAAAATTTAACTTAAAATACAAGGATCTCGGACTAATTCTATCAGCTAGATTCTAAAAATTACATAAAAATGATAAATCATAGCAATGAAAATGCTCTATTGGATGATGCAAATTCACCGGAAATTGATAATAAATTAATGGGTAAAGTCTCTTCTGATTTTATAATCGTATCGGATCACATAAAAGAGGCTTCCTATCAAATCAGAAAAAGAGATTTTTCTCAATTTCCAGTTTTTGTTATTTCAGAAAACCAGATTGAATTAGGTTCTGTATTATTCCACAAAAATGACTTTAAAACAGTTTTTGAATATAATGCCTCATTTTTTGAAGAATTTTTAGAAAGAGGAATGATTGGTGAGGAATCTATCGAATTGTTTAAGGAAAATTATAGAGACGCTGATGAATTTTGCTGTTTGTTTTTAATAGACAAAGCTTTTGCTGGATTTATATATTTACCCTACCCAATTGATTGACAAAATTGTAATAAGTCTAAATTTTCTAAAGAAATTTTACTTTTATAATCTAACTTTTATTAGCTTTTTCAAACCATAATACAGAAATATTAGCCTGATATTGAGTAGAATATAAAGAAGCTAAAATTCTTTTTTTTTAAGAGTATTCTTTCCCAAAAGATTATTTAATTGTTGCAATTAATTTTTGAACTCAGAAGATTAAAAAAGAATAGAATTTATATTTTCTTATTGTACATATTATTGTTGAGTGGAAAATGACATTAAAAATTTAACACATCCAAAATTTGAGAAAAAAATGTAAAATAAATAAGACTATGATATAAATCCACAAAAAAGAAGACCCTAAAAAAGCTTATGAAAAAGCATATCTTAGGGTCTATTTTAATCAAATCTAAACATTGATATAACGAGCACACAATATGGGTCGAAAAATACTATGAAAACATAGATCAAAAAAGCATAATTAATGTGATCAGAATAAAACCCGAAGGCCCTAAAAATAAATTAGATATAAAAAACTACATTGAATTCTAAATAGCAATACAAAAAAATAATGTTACCTAAATTAGGATTATATAATGGTTTCTAAATATTTGATATTTAGAAAATTCAACAATCTTCATTGAAATAACATTATGCTTTTTTTAGAATTTTTTATCCTTTCCAGGGACAGGTATCGGATAAAATCCGTTAGCATCAGGTAATGTTTTTGGCATAGTAGCCCAAGTATAAGAATCTGGCTGCAAGTTGACTTCAGATTTAATTGCATCATCCCATTTTATTTTCTGTCCAGTGTAAGTTGCCATCCTGCCTAATATGGAGGTCATAGTTGCAATAGCTCCATGTTCGGCATTGTTTACCGGCTTATTGTTGGCGACACAATCAAAAAGTACATCATGTTCAACTTGATACGGATTTTTGTCTTCTTTACCTCGATGTCTCCAAATCTGATTTCCCTGC
>JANOMP010000223.1:0-21008 GCA_031420365.1 Cytophagaceae bacterium | reverse complement strand
TCTAAAAAAAAACAAAAATAATTTATGAAAAAAATATTAATTTCTTTCCTCCTAATTCTCCCTTTATTTGAGATACAGGCTCAATCTGATATTAAATCTTTAATTGAAAAAAACTCTAAAGCAATTGAAAACAAAGTTATTTCGTGGAGAAGGGATTTTCATGAACACCCTGAATTAGGAAATGAAGAAATTAGAACAGCTAAAATAGTAGCAAATCATTTAAGGTCATTAGGGATTGAAGTTCAAGAAAATGTTTCATTTACTGGTGTGATTGGATTGTTAAAAGGTGCAAAGCCAGGAAAAGTAGTGGCATTAAGAGCAGATATGGATGGATTACCAGTTACTGAAAGAGTGGATGTGCCTTTTAAATCAAAAATAATGACTGAATATAATGGGCAAAAAACTGGAGTAATGCATGCATGTGGTCATGATTCACACGTTGCTATCTTAATGGGCGTTGCTGAAGTTTTAGCTGGACTTAAAAATGAACTTTCAGGTTCCGTTAAATTTATTTTTCAACCCGCAGAAGAGGGAGTATTAAATAAAGAAATTGCTTTTGGTGCAGATGGAATGATAAAAGCTGGATGCTTAGAAAACCCAAAAGTAGATGTTATTTTTGGGTTACATATAAATTCACAAACTCCTTCAGGGGTTATTGCTTACAAATCGGGTCCCACTATGGCTGCGGTAGACGAGCTTAATATAACTGTTAAAGGTAAACAAACACATGGTGCTTATCCTTGGGAGGGAATAGACCCAATTGTTGCATCAGCTCAGATTATAAACGGTTTACAGACTATAGTGTCAAGAAATGTGAGATTAATTGAAGCACCTGCAGTAGTAACGGTTGGTGCCATTCATGGTGGAATTAGACATAATATTATACCTGAAGAAGTTAAAATGATAGGTACCATTCGTACTTTAGGAAGTGATCAAAGGATTTTGGTTCACAAAAGAATAAATGCTATTGCAAAAAATATTGCTATTAGTGCTGGATGCGAAGCGGAAGTAAATATTGTAAATGGGTATCCAACTACAGTAAATAATCCAGAACTTACAAGTCAAATGCTTCCAACTTTGAAATTTTCAGCCGGAGAAGCTAACATTAAAGAAATTCCTGCTACCATGGGAGCGGAAGATTTTAGCTATTTTCAAGAGAAAATACCTGGATTTTTCTTTTTCCTTGGCGGAATGGATCCTAAAAAATTACCTTCAGAAGTTGCCCCACATCATACACCAGATTTTTATATTGATGAGACAGGATTTACATTAGGTGTAAAGACATTTTGCAATTTAGTTTTTGACTATAACACGCTAAATACGCCAACGCCAAAACCTGAGGCCATTCCTAAAAAAAGTAAAAAATAAAAGATGGCCGCTGAAGTAATTGAAATATTTCCAGATAATCCTGATGAAAGAAAGATTCAATTAGTTGTGGATTGCTTAAAAAAAGGCGGCATTATTATTTATCCTACTGATACAGTGTATTCTATGGGATGTGATTCGAAAAATTTAAAAGCTGTAGAAAGACTTTGTAAACTAAAAAAAGTAAAGTTAAATCAGCATAAGTTTTCTATTGTTTGTGGCGATTTAAGAGATATTTCAATTTATGCTAAAGTATCAAATGTTGCATTCAGGCAAATGAAAAAACTGTTACCTGGACCATATACTATAATCTTACCTTCAACAGGTGATTTACCAAAAGTAATTCAAACGAATAGGAAGACAATAGGAATAAGAGTTCCTGACCATAAAATTCCAAAAATGATTATAGAAAAATTGGGTAATCCAATTATTACCACCTCTTTAAAAGATGATATTGATGATATTATTGAATATCCTAATGAAATAGAAGTAATATTTGAGCAAAATCAAGACAAAGTAGATTTAATTATAGATGGTGGATGGTGTGGAATTATTCCTTCTACAGTACTTGATTGTACTGGAAATGAAAGTATTGAACTTGTAAGAGAAGGTTTAGGAGAGTTTATTGAAAATAAGTAATTTGAGATTCATAATTTTTGAATCTCAAAATTTTCAAATCTTAAGCATCTTTAATACTTAAAGCAATTCTTTTTCTCGCTTTATCTAATTCAATCACTTTAACTTTTACTTTTTGGTGAACTTTTACAATTTCATTTGGGTCTTTTATAAACTTATTAGCTAAGTGAGATAAATGAACCAATCCATCTTGATGTACTCCAATATCAACAAAACAACCAAAAGCTGTAATATTTGTAACGATTCCAGGCAGAATCATACCTGCTTTTAAATCATTGATATCATTTACATTTCCAAATTCAAAAACCTCAATCTGCTCTCTGGGGTCTCTTCCAGGCTTTGCAAGTTCATTGAAAATATCATTCAAAGTGGGTAATCCAACTTCGCTTGAAATATATTTTTTCTTATCTATATCTTTTATAAGTAATTCATTATCAATTAATTGCTTAATGCTTGTATTTAGATCTTCAGCAATACTTTCTACCAATTTATATCTTTCAGGATGCACCGCTGAGTTATCTAAAAGGTTTTTAGCTCCTTGGATTCTTAAAAATCCAGCCGCTTGTTCAAATACTTTTTCTCCTAATCTAGGTACTTTTTTTAATTCATTTCTACTTTTAAATACTCCATTTTTAGTTCTATAATCTACTATGTTTTGTGCTATAACAGGTCCAATACCTGAAACATAGCTTAATAAATGTTTACTGGCAGTGTTTAATTCTACTCCCACTGCATTTACGCATAGACCTACAATATTATCTAAAGAATCTTTGAGCATTTTTTGATCTACATCGTGCTGATATTGACCAACTCCAATTGATTTGGGATCAAGTTTAACCAGCTCTGCCAAAGGATCCATCAATCTTCTTCCAATTGATATTGCCCCTCTTACAGTTAAATCTTTGGTGGGAAACTCCTCTCTAGCTATTTCTGAAGCAGAATAAATGGAAGCTCCTTGTTCAGATACCATAAATATTTTGATATTTTTAAATTCAGGGAAGATTTGAAGAATTTTTTTTACGAATTGTTCTGTTTCTCTACTGGCCGTACCGTTACCTATAGCAACTGATTCAATTTTGAATTCTTGAAAAATTTGTTTTACTGTCGCTATTGCCTCTTGTTCTTTAAATAATGGATAGACCACAGTATCTTTTAATAAATCTCCGATTTCGTTCAGAACAACTGTTTTACAACCTGTTCTGAAACCTGGATCTATTGATAAAACTCTTTTTTGACCTAAAGGTGGCGCTAATAACAATTGTCTAAGATTGTTGGAAAAAATTTCTATTGCCGCCATATCAGCTTTTTCTTTGGCTTTATTGGCAAATTCTTTTTCAATGCTTGGATACAACAGTCTTTTAATAGCATCGGAAATGGCTAATGAAACTTGTTCTTTTGGTTCTGGCAAACCTTTCAAAAATAATCTTTCAATCAAATTTTGAGCATATTCTAAGTCAATATCTATACTTACTTTTAAAAACCCTTCCTCCTCACCGCGTTTTATTGCCAAATAACGATGGGATGGTATTGTTTTTAAAGACTCTGAATAACTAAAATAATCCTTAAATTTAATGCCTGCTGACAGATTATCTTTCTTTATTTTGGAATAAACTATGGCATCTTTCTCAAAAATCATCCTTACTTTATTTCTTGCTTCTATGTCTTCATTTATCCACTCAGCAATTATTTCTCTTGCACCTGAGAGCGCTTCGTTTACTGTTTTTATTTTATCATTTAGAAACTTAGTAGCCAATAAAGAAATATATCGTTCATTTTGCATGAAAATAACTTTTGCCAATGGTTCAAGTCCTTTTTCAATAGCTATTGTTGCTTTAGTTTTTCTTTTTAATTTATATGGCAAATATAAATCTTCTAATTCATTGATAAAAAAAGCATTATCTAGCTTCTGTTCCAATTCTTTTGTTAGTTTTCCTTGCTCAATAATTGCCTTTTTAATTGCTAATCGTCTTTTGTCGGCATCTTCCAGCTTTTCATATAGATTTTTTATATTTAAGACTTGCATTTCGTCTAAGCTTTCAGTAACTTCTTTTCTATATCTTGCAATAAATGGGACAGTTGCCCCATCAGCTAGTAATTTTATAGTATTTTTTATTTGATTTTGACTGAGATTTAGTAATTCAACAATTATTTGAATTTGTTTTTGATTCATTTCGAATATGTTCTATTTTTTGACTCTATTGTACAAAACTGAAAAGAAAAAATTTATTTATGGTTATTAAAGACATTTTTTTTTATTTGAGTACTAATTTTAGCAAATCAATTTTTGGCGTTTAAAATTATATTTTTTTTTTAAAGATAACTAGTTTTCAAATATGCCAAATTAGAAGATTAAAATAAATTTTTGATCTAAAAAAGTAGTAAAACAATAAAAAACTATAATAGTTTAGGCATTAATTAATTAATTAACTCAGATTTATAATACTATTAAGGATTAATATATGGATGAATATGACCTATTAATAATTGGTGGTGGGGCGGCTGGTTTTTTTGCTGCTATTAATTCTGCAGAAAAAAACCCAAGTTTTAAAATAGCAATTATTGAAAAAAATAGGGAGGTTTTGCAAAAAGTAAAAGTGTCAGGTGGTGGCAGATGCAATGTTACTAACTCTTGTTTTAATACCTCTGAATTGATAAAAAATTATCCAAGAGGATGGGAATACTTGTTAGAGGCATTTAATAAATTTGGTCCTAAAGAAACTTATAATTGGTTTGAAAATAGAGGTGTACCATTAAAAACAGAAATTGACAATAGAGTTTTTCCTAAAAGCAATTCTTCACAAACTATAATCGATTTATTTTTAAATGAATGTAGCCGGCTTAAAATAAGAATAATAACCCTTGAAAGAATTAAGGATATTATTCAAAGAGAAAAGGATTGGCAATTAGAAACAGAAAAGGATTTAAAAATTAAAGCGAAAAATATATTAATTGCAACTGGTAGTGATCAAAGAATTTGGGATTTATTATCAAATCTTGGCATTGAGGTTATTAAACCTGTTCCTTCATTATTTACTTTTAATATACAGGATTCTTTATTAAATAACTTACAAGGAGTTAGTTTCGAAAAAGTTGGTGTTTCTATATTAAAGTCCGATTTTAACAATCAGGGTCCATTTTTAATTACTCATTGGGGCATTTCAGGGCCTGCAGTTCTTAAGCTTTCGGCTTGGGCTGCCAGAGACTTGTTTTTAACAAACTATGAATTTAAAGTTAAAATAAATTGGCTTTTTGACATGTCAAAAGATAAGGTAATTCAATCTCTTAAAGAGAATATAAATCGTATTCCTAAAAAGAATGTCATCGCTAATCCAATGTTTAATTTAACTGCTAGATTTTGGAAGTTTGTATGCGAAAAATCAAATATTTTGGAATTTCAAAAATGGGCTGAAATGGGAAAAAAAAGTATACAATTATTAGCGGAAAATTTAGTAGAGGCGATTTTTGAAGTAAATGGAAAAAGTACATTTAAAGAAGAATTTGTTACGGCTGGTGGTGTGAATTTGGAAGAAATGGATTTAGAAACTTTCTCATTAAAAAAGTATCCTAACTTATTTTTGGCCGGCGAAGTTTTAAACATTGATGCTATTACTGGTGGATTTAACTTTCAAGCTGCTTGGACCGGAGGTTGGTTAGTTTCTCAAGCAGTTTAAGAATTTTTCTTTTTAATAATGCTACCAATGATCATTCCTAACATACTAACAAACAATCCAATTAACATTGGAGAAGTAGTTGTTTTTACTTTTAAACAGACTATCCAAAATAATGTCCCTAGGGTCATTGACAAAATAGCCCCTAAAGAATTGCTTCTTTTCCAATATAAACCAGCCGTCAATGGAACAAATAAAGCGACTAAACTCAATGCTGATGCTTCACCAACTAATTCATAAATATTTGAATTATTGAAAGACAATAAAACTGCAATGAAGGTAACCAATACGGTAGAATAACGCATTATTTTTAGAAGAGTGGCATCATTTATTTTTTCACCAAATTGTGGTTTAATTATATTCTCGGCAAGTACTGTTGCGGGAGCTAAAACTGCGGCACTGCAGGTACTTAATATAGCAGAAAGTAAAGCTCCAAAAAAAAGAATTTGCATTACCAAATTTGAATGAAGTAAAACTAAATTCGGAATAAACAATTGAGAATCAATACTTTTAAACTCTGGAGTAGCTATTATTCCAAAAAATACAATTGCAAGTGGCAATAAAGCAATAGTTAAATACAAAAATGCAGATATAATTGATCCTTTAACAGCGGCATTTTCTGATTTTGCAGATAAAACACGTTGAAATACATCTTGTTGTGGAATTGAACCCCAGCCAATAGTTATCCATGCCGCAAAATATGTAAGCCAAGCTTGCCCAGTATTTTCTTTAGGAATAATTCTAAAAAAGCCATCTGGAATTTTAGTTGAAATAATTTGCCACCCGCCAGCCTTATAATAAAATTGAAAACATAAAGCAATGAGACCAACTATAATAATGACTGTTTGTATAGTGTCTGAAATAGAAATGGACCACATTCCACCAATGTAAGTATAAAATAAAACAACACTCGCACAAATTAGAACTCCTATAAAAAATGGTATTCCTGCTATTGCATTTAATACAACGGCAAGTGCTACTAATTGAGCGGCAATCCAACTAAAATAGGAGGGAATCATTAATATAGCAGATACCAACTCTACCTTTTTATTGAATCGTAATCTAAAATAATCACTGAAGGTGTAAAGCTTTAATTTGTATAAGGGTCTAGCAAAAAATAATCCAATTAATAACAAGCATAAGGAAGCACCAAAAGGATCTTCTATTACCCCAAGAAGGCCATGTTTCGAAAACTCAGAAGATGCTCCCATAATGGTTTCTGATCCAAACCATGTTGCAAACAATCCAGATGCTACAACGAAAGTGGGCATTTTTCTTCCTGCTAGTACATAGTCTTGAGAATTTTTTATAAACCTTGAAGAAAGCCAGCCAATAAACAAAGTGAAAAATAAATACAAGCCAATAAAAAATATTAACATCGAAAAGTTCTACCGTATAAAAAAAAAATGTAAATTTGATTTCAAATATAGTGAATAATATTAAATTTTTTTAAAACGTGACCCACCTTATAGAACGATTTACTGAGCACTTAAAAAAAGGAAAATATAATTCAGCTACGATTTCTTCTTATAGGAATGCAATATTCGTTTTTTATAATCATTTTTGGGATTATTCGCAAAGTAAAATAACTGATGAACTCATTTCAGACTATCTAATTAGTATAGCTAATACAAAAACATCCAAACAAGATGCTAATCAAACTGGTAAAGCAATTAAGCTTTTTTATGAAGTTATATTTTCAAAAGTATTAAATATTAAAGCAACTGGGAAAATAAAAGATGAACAAACTATTGATATTTTAACTAAAGAAGAATTAGTTCAACTTTTTAACAGCATTAAAAACATTAAACATAAATTGCTAATAATGTTAGTGTATAATGTCGGATTAAAAATTAACGAAGTAATTAATTTGGAATGTAATGATATTGATATTGCGAATAATACTATAATTATTAGACACAAAAATTCAAAAAAGACTAGATCCCTTAGACTCGCTCCAAACTTAGGGGTATTTATAGAAAAATATTTACTTAAATTTAATCCTACAAAAGAATTGTTTCCTGGATCTGGTGGAGAAGGTTTTTATTCAGCTCGAAATATCCAATTGTTTTTTCAAAAAGCAGTTATTGAATCTGGAATAAATAAACCTGCAACATTAAATACTTTGAGACATAGTTTTGCAGTGCATTCACTTCAATTGGGAATTGATGTTCATATTTTACAACAAATTTTAGGTCACAACAATGTTCAAACTACCAGTGCATATTTACAATTTGTAAAAACAGATTTTTCGCAACTAAGGAGTCCATTAGAAAACCTAGACTTAGCCACCCTTTTTTAGTTTTTCTCTTTTCTTAAACTATCGATATCAATCTTTTGATGCTTTAATGCATTGGATTCAATTTCAATATATTCTTTCCTTTTGTGAGCAATATCTATCGCCGTGTAAATTGCATATAGCATGGAAGTTGAATCTGCAATATTTTTTCCAGCGATATCAAAACCTGTCCCATGGTCTGGAGAAGTTCTTATTCCTAATAAACCAGCCGTAAAATTTACCCCTGTATCAAACGCAAGCATTTTAAAAGGGGTTAAGCCTTGGTCATGATACATTGACAAAATTCCATCAAATTTTTTATATTGGCCTGTAGCAAAAAAACCATCTGTGGGAAAAGAACCAAATATTAAATTCCCTTTTACTTTAAATGATTCAATTACCGGGTTAATGATATTTTTTTCCTCTTTACCCAATAATCCATTTTCTCCTGCATGTGGATTAAGGCCTAAAACTGCTATTTTAGGTTTTTGAATTCCAAAATCTATTTTTAATGAAGTTAACATTATATTTAGCTTGGATGTAATTAATTCCTTTGTTAAATTGTTTTTTACTTCTTCCAAAGGTATATGTCCAGTTACAACTCCAATTCTAATATCTTCGCTAACCATAAACATTAAAACCTCTTTTTTGTCGAACTCACTTGCCAAATATTCCGTATGGCCTGGAAATTTAAAAGTATCACTTTGAATATTTTCTTTTGAAATTGGAGCAGTTACTAAGGCATCAATATGCCCATTTTTCAAATCGATTGTAGCTCTTTTCAAGGAATCAAACGCTAATTGACCCGCTTTTTTATCCAGTTTTCCAAGTTCAATTTCAAAATAATCTCCATTCAAACAATTTATTAAACTTGAATTTTTAGAAAGAGCCTGTTTAGGTTCATGAACAATTACATATTCCCAATTTGGCATATTAACCAAAGTTTTATATTTGTTTAGATGTTTGCTCGAACCATAAATTATAGGAATACATATTTTATTTATTCTTTGAGTGCCTAATGCTTTTAATAAAACTTCTGGGCCAATTCCATTAATATCTCCAATTGTAATTCCTATTCTAGGTAAAAATTCACTATCCATATATATCTTTAATAATTTATTCCAAATTTACTATATTTTTCAAAAAAGTGGTGGTATATAAATTTTTATAAGTTTCTTCTTAATAATGGGCAAGTAAAATAGTTGCGCAAAAAATCCTAAAATTTAGCGACTGTTTTATGATAAAAACTTACTATTATTAAAACAAAAAGCACCACTCTTATTTTGAGTGGTGCTTTCTTAAAAATTTAATTATGCATTTTGCTTATTCATAACTTCGGTTTGTTTTCTAATAGATTCCATGTGAATCAATTTAAACAATTCCTCCACCATTTCTGGATAAAGATTCAAACTTTTTGCCCATTCAGCTCTTGAATTATGAACTTTTTTCCATCTATCTAATTGCAAAACGGCAACATTGTTGTCTCTTTTATATTCCCCTAGTTGTTCTACAACTGACATTCTGCTAGCCAAAACTTCTAATAGTTCTCTATCAATGTTATCTAAGCGTTCTCTTAGTGTTTCTAATTGACTTTGAAAATCTACCCCATAGGTAGGTTTTCTAAATTCTATCCCATTTAACATTTCTTTCAACGCATCTGGGGTGAGTTGCTGAGAAGCATCCGACCAAGCCTCATCAGGATTTCTATGTGATTCAATAATTAGACCATCATAGTTTAAATCCATCGCTCTTTGAGTAAGTTCGGCTAATAAGGCTCTTTTTCCCGCCATGTGACTGGGGTCACCTATCATTGGTATTTGAGGAAAAAAAGTTTTAAATTCAACTGCGATTTGCCACATGGGTGAATTTCTATATTTCGATTCCTGTGCATTAGAAAAACCTCTATGAATTGCTCCTAATTTATTTATTCCGGCTCCTGCAATTCGTTCGAAAGCTCCTAACCATAAAGCTATATCTGGATTTACAGGATTTTTAATTAAAACTGGCACATCAACGCCTTTAAGAGAATCAGCCAAATCTTGAACATTGAAAGGATTTACTGTAGTTCTAGCACCAATCCAAAGAACATCTACTCCATATTTTAAGGCTAGTTCTACATGTTGAGGAGTTGCAACTTCAACAGCAGTCTTAAGTCCAGTTTCCTTTTTAGCTTTTTGTAACCAAGGCAAAGCTTCTTCTCCTTTTCCTTCAAAACTACCCGGTCTTGTTCTCGGTTTCCATACTCCAGCTCTTAAAATATGTGCAAAGCCATTTTTTGCTATTCCACGGGCTGTTTCTAGTACTTGTTCTTCGCTTTCGGCACTACATGGCCCAGCTATTATTAATGGTTTACCACCAGTCTCAACCCAACTATTTATGGGTAAAACGTCTAAATTTGCTTTCATTGATAATTAAATTAATGTCTGGCTCTATTATGAACCTCAAGTAAATTCCTAAACTAATATGTAGATATTAAAACGTTTCTAATATCTTTGTGCCACTCATCATACAAATATTTAATAATGTCGGAGTCAAAACCTTTCCCAGAAATTGATTTTCAAAACACTAAAATATCCTTTGAACACTACAGCCATTTCAAACTAAAAAAGGTTTATTCAATTTTTGCTCTTATGAACCAAAATTGGCTCACAAAGATAGGGACTTTTTTTATTAAAGAAAGCTTGAAAATTGGTTTGCCAATAAAAAAAGTCATAAAAATGACTATTTTTGAACATTTTTGTGGTGGGGAAAATATTTCTGAATGCAAAAGTACCATAAATGAATTGCATAAATTTTCTGTTGGGACAATTTTAGATTATTCAGTGGAAGGAAAAGATAATGAAAATGATTTTGATTTAACCAAAGAAGAAATCATTAAAACTATTCAATTTGCATTTGAAAATAAGGACAAAATTCCTTTTTCAGTTTTTAAAGTTTCTGGTTTAGCTTCTGTTGATTTATTAGAAAAAAACCAAAATCCAAATTATATTTTTAATTCGGAAGAGCAAATAAGTTACATAAAGGCCAAAGAAAGGATTGAAGAAATTTGCCAAGAGGCATCCAACTGTGATATCAAGATTTTTTTTGACGCTGAAGAAACTTGGATTCAAAATTCCATTGACGACTTTTGTTTAGATATGATGCAAAGATTCAACCTAAAGGGTAGAACAGTGGTTTATAACACATACCAATTGTATAGAACAGAAAGTTATGCTTTACTTTGTCAGCATTTTGAAAGGGCTTTAATAAATGGATTTAAAATAGGAGCAAAGTTAGTTAGAGGGGCATATATGGAGAAAGAAAGAAAAAGAGCAAATGAAAAAGGATATTTAGATCCAATTAATGAAAATAAATTTATCACTGACTCCGAATTTGATAAGGCCACAACTTTTTGTATTGACAATGCAGAGAAAATCTCCATCTGTTTAGGAACACATAATGAAGAGAGTTGTAAAAATTGTTTAAGCCTTATGGAAAAAAAAGGTTTGGATGTTGGCGATCAAGGTGTTTATTTTGCTCAACTTTTGGGAATGAGTGATAATATTTCTTTCAACTTAGCTAAAGCAGGCTTTAATGTGGCAAAATATGTTCCTTATGGGCCAGTGGAAGCCGTAATGCCTTACTTGTTCAGAAGAGCAGATGAAAATACTTCTATTGCTGGCCAAACAAGTAGAGAATTTACACTAATTAAAAAAGAACTTAAAAGAAGACTTTTAGAATGAAACAATCATATAAATTCTATTTATTTGCAATTTTATTAATTTGTATCGACCAAATTTTTAAACTTTGGATGCATTATATTGTTTTACCTCGGCATTTTGGAAGCATAGATGTAATTAATGGATTCTTTAAATTGCATTATGTGACAAACAGAGGAATGGCATTTGGTTTAGAATTAGGTGGGGAATATGGTAAACTTGCGTTAACAATTTTTAGACTTTTTGCTATGATTGCAATTGGCTGGTATTTGAATATTCAGGCTAATAAAACTCCCAATAATGGCCTATTATGGGCTATTGCAGCAATTCTTGCAGGTGCAATTGGTAATGTAATTGATAGTACATTTTATGGAATATTGATTAGAGATAATGTCCCAATCGATGCTCCATATCCATTGTTCCATGGACAGGTAATTGATATGTTTTATTTCTATTTCTTAGATGGCTTTTGGCCTAATTGGATTCCTAAAATTGGAGGAACTTATCATTCAACGCCTATTTTTAATTTTGCAGATGCTTGCATTTTTTGTGGAGTGGTATCTATTTTGATTTTCCAGAAGAGTTTTCTTGAAATGAAACCCCTAGAAAATAAAGATATCGAGAATTTAATTGATAATGAAACAAATGAAAATAGCGTTAAATAAAATAATTAAATCATTATGATTTCCATTGAAAAAAAACTCAGTTTGATTAAGATTTTTGCTTTTGTATGTATTTTTATTGCTTTATTTTTTTCTTACCAGTTACCTGGAAGTATTCAAAAAACCGTAAGAATTATACTTATGGGTATATCACTTGTTTCTTTAATCTTAGTAACTCTTCATCCTAAAGAACAACATAAAAAAGTTTTAAATCTATCGTTGTTAGCTATGATTATACTTACTATTGTTTTGTATTCCTTGGGCTAAATTTTAATTTTAGTAATTCTCAAAAATCTTAAATTTACTAATAAGCTCATTTTATGCTTTAACTCATATTTCACATTGATTATAAAAAAAAGCCTTTGATTAAATAAATCAAAGGCTTTTTTCTTACCAAATTGTTATTTTTCTTTTCTAGGGATAATTAATATCTCTCCTCTTTTAGCGAAATTTTTGGATTTATCATTTGCCGACATTAATAATTCTATACTTATTCCATATTTTTCAGCCACCACTTTTAAAATATCCCCTGGTCCAACAGTATGATATCCCTGAATTGGCAAAATAATCTTAGTAATTCCCACTTTTAAACCATTGGGATCTAACTTTGGATTTAACTTTTTAATTGTACTTGCACCAACATTAAACTTATTTGCTATTCCTAAATAAGTTTCCCCATTTTTTACAAGATGACTTAAAATTTCCGTTGAGGATTCATTACTGATTTCCTTTTTTAATATTTCGTTTTCTTTTGGATCTTCTTTTGAAACTGGCTTTTCTATCGGATTAGCATCAATAATTTTCGTACTATTATCTAGTTCCACATGTTGTGTTATTTTAGGCAATGAGTCAGGACTAGATGTAATAATTACTATATTTTCATCTAATTCTGATACTTTTGATGCATCATCCGACATTAAATGCCAGCCGGCGTAAAGTAACAAGCATATTATAGAAAACAAAATAACCAATACTGTGATTGGAAGACCATTGTTTTCTTCTTCAGGTTTTTTATTTCTTTCTTCGAATTCCATTTTTAATTTGCACTTTTTAGTTCAATACTCATTTTATCTACTTTTTCTTTCAATTCAATTTTATAGTTTTCCAATGCAATACTTAAATCTACATTTGCCAAGGCCAATATTTGCAAGGCCAATAATGCAGCATTCATTGAAGCATTTAAAGCCACTGTAGCTACTGGAACACCATTTGGCATTTGTAAAATTGAAAGGATAGAATCCCAACCATCTATAGAATTACTAGATTTTACTGGTACTCCTATAACAGGTAAAATAGTACATGAAGCAACCATACCGGGTAAATGAGCTGCTCCACCTGCTCCAGCAATAATTACTTTTAAGCCCCTTTTTTTAGCAGTACTTGCATATTCAAACATCTTTTCAGGGGTTCTATGTGCCGAAACTATATCAACCTCATATGTTATTTTGAAACGATCGAAGATGGATATAGCATCTTGCATAACCTTAAGATCAGAGATACTACCCATTATTATTCCTACCATATCAATTTAATTTGAAATTACCTTTAGGTTTTTTTGCACAAATTTGACCTTTTCTTTTAGTTTTTCAAAGTCTTGTTCCAAAATACTTACATGGCCCATTTTTCTAAACGGTTTAGTTAACTTTTTTCCATAAAAAAAGGGATAAATGTTTTCCTCTTTTAAAATAGTATCTAATCCATTATATATAGCAATGCCTTCGTGTCCAACTTCTCCCAAAATATTTACCATAGCTGCTTGCATAATAGCTTCAGGATTCCCTAAAGGTAAATCAAAAATAGCACGTATATGTTGATCAAATTGGGAAGTAAAATTTGCTTTTTGAGTATGATGAGCACTATTATGGGGTCTAGGGGCTACTTCATTTACTAAGATTTGATTGTCTTTTGTTAAAAACATTTCGACAGCTAGCAAACCTACAATTTTATAGGTATTGGCAACGTCTATAGCTATTTGGGTAGCTTTTTTACTCAATTCATTTGAAATTTGTGCTGGAGAAAACAAGTATTCTACCAGGTTTGCTTCAGGATGAAAAACCATTTCGACTAAGGGAAATGCTTTTGTTTCTCCTGAAGGATTTCTAGCTACTACCACTGCAAGTTCTTTTTCAAAATCTATAAGTTTTTCTAGTATTCCTTTAGCATCAAAACATTTGTCAATTTCCTCTAAATCTTTAACAACTTGAACACCTTTTCCGTCGTAACCACCAACACCAATTTTATTTACAGCTGGTAAAAACAAGTTATTTTTTCTAATGTCTTCTTTTCCATCAACAAGAATAAAATCAGAAGTTGGTATTCCTTGGTCTTTAAAAAATTGCTTTTGAGATCGTTTATCTTTAATGTTTTCAATAATACTAGGTTGTGGAAATACTTTTTTTCCTTCAGATTCAAGTTTTTTTAAAGCCTCAATATTAATATTTTCTATTTCTATTGTAATAACATCAACTTGTTTTCCAAAATTATAAACTGCCTCAAAATCAGTAATATCTCCTTTAATGAATTTATGAGCTATCTCGTTACAAGGACAATTTTCGTCATTTTCTAAAACCCAAACTTCAATGTCCAAGTCAAGAGCAGCTTGAATTAACATTTTTCCAAGTTGCCCTCCACCAATTATTCCAAGTTTTTTGGCATTACTAAAATCCATATATAATTACTTTATTTCAAATTCTTTAGGTTTAATCCCTTTGTTTATCTTTATGGATTGCAATTCAGAAGTAATTTCGCCCATTTGTGAAGTTTGTTTTTTAATAGAAGAAAACAGTATTGCTAATCCTTTAAAAGTTTTGTAGTTTTCAAATACAATAATTGATTCAAAGGGTCCTCGAGGTGTTTCGTTCTTAACAATTGTTTTAGTTTTAAAACCAGTTTGAACACTATAAAAATCTTTCCAAACTTTTCCTTCTGCATCCTTAACTTCTATAACATAGGTTTCTGGATTATCAGAAGCTACTAATGTAGGAATAAACTTTAGATTCTTATATTCCATCTCCACAAATGGATGAGTTCGATATGCCTCCGATAGGACTGCAGGACCTGATTTAGGTTCTTGACCAGCTCCACCTCCAAAACTGCTTTTCCGGATTGCTTTTTCACCATCAAATTTAGAGCTCATTAATTCCATTCCATTTGCAAAAACCGTCATGCTATATTTATATGGGAAACTATATTTAAATTCAGTCTCCGAAACACCTCTTTGCGTTTCACTGGTATAGGTCATAGTCAAATCAGTTATTGAAGCAACACTTTCTTTTATTTTTGTAACTTCTAAATATTTGTTAATAACTTCTTCGGCTGTAGTGAAACTCTGAGAGAAAGATGGAGTAACTAATAATATAGTGCAGAAAAACATAAGTGGGTTTTTCATAATAATATTGATTTGTAAAAGAAACATTTTTTTAAAAATCAAAGTTAAATTAAAAATACTAATTAATGAAAAAAGAGATAGCTATATTTTGGTTTAGAAGAGACTTAAGATTGGAAGACAATAAAGGTCTATTTTATGCCTTACAATCAGGGTATAAGGTTTTACCTTTATTTATTTTTGATGAAGACATTCTTTCAAAATTAGAAAATAGAAAAGACAGAAGGGTAGATTTTATACACCAAGCTATTGAAAATTTAAATGCTTCATTGAAGCAAATAGGTTCCCAATTATATGTAAAGTATGGAATGCCTTTACATATATGGAAAGAGATAATTGATGAGTATAAAGTAAAAGAAGTATATTTTAATCATGATTATGAAAAGTATGGGATGAAACGCGATGAAAGTATTAGTGCCTTATGCGACGGAAATGGAATAGCGTTTAAAAGTTTTAAGGACCAATGCATATTCGAAAAAAATGAGATAGTTTCAATTTCTGGAACACCATACACTGTTTTTACTCCATATTCAAAAAAATGGAAAGAAACGCTAAATAATACTCATTTTAAGTCATTTAAAAGTGAAAATTATTTAAATAATTTTTTCAGAAATGACTCAAGTGAAATGATATCATTAGAAGAAATGGCTTTTGAAAAAACGGATATCAAATTTGAAAAGCCTTTAATTGATGAAGCAATAGTTGAATCCTATTCAGCAAACAGAGATTTTCCTTCATTAAATGGTACCACTAAACTTAGCGTGCACCTAAGATTTGGTACAATAAGTATAAGAAATTGTGTACAAAAAGCTTTAAAGTATAATGAAACTTGGTTAAATGAACTTATTTGGAGAGATTTCTATATGAGCATTTTAGCCAATTTTCCCCAAATAAACCAAGGCAAAGCTTTTAAATCAAATTATGACTCAATAAAATGGTCCAAAGACGAAAATGCATTTCAGAAATGGTGCGAGGGTAAAACTGGATTTCCAATTGTAGATGCTGGAATGAGAGAATTAAATGCCACTGGGTTTATGCATAATAGGCTTAGAATGATTACTGCCAGCTTTTTGTGCAAAGACTTGTTGATTGATTGGCGTTGGGGAGAAACCTACTTTTCATCTAAATTAAATGATTTCGATTTTTCAGCTAACAATGGGGGTTGGCAGTGGGCTTCTGGAAGTGGATGTGATGCCGCTCCTTATTTTAGAATCTTCAATCCAAGTTTACAAACAGAAAGATTTGACAAACAGTTGGATTACATAAAAAAGTGGATTCCTGAATTGAATTCCTTTGAATATCCTCTACCAATGGTCGATCACAAAATAGCTCGTGAAAGAGCCTTAAAAGTCTACAAAGAAGGGCTTGAATCTTAAATTATTTTATTTTGCTTCCTGTAATATTTGAATTTAAATTGAATTTTTCCACTATAAAATATATAGCTGTTTTTATTTTAAATTAATCCTATTAGTTTTAGGGAATATTAAAATATGATGGATTCATTCCTTAAAGAAGCAGCAGAAATAGTTTTCAAGAAACACGAATTAAGCGATTTGAAAAATATTCAAATTATTCTTCCAAGTAGAAGAGCGGTTTACTTCTTCAAACATGAAATAGCCGCTTTATCTGAAAAACCTTTTATAGCCCCTCAAATACTTTCAATTGACGACTTTATAATAAAACTATCTAGATTGGAGGTTCTTGATAGCATAAACCTCTATTTTGAAATCTTTGAATTATTTCTAGAATTTGATTCAACGCTTACATTTGAAAAATTTATGACCTGGGCTCAGATAATAGTAAAAGATTTTGAAAATATAGACCAAGCATTAGTAGAAAATCCTCACCTACTATTTAGGTATATGTCTGAAGCACAGGCAATTGAACGTTGGGAGCTAGAAAGTGATTTTGATTTTTCAACAACTAGTCTAAATTATTTTGATTTTTTTGTTAAAGTATCTCAAGTTTATGAAAAACTTAAATTCAAGCTTTTAAAAAATAATAAATGTTATAAAGGGATGGCTTATAGGAAAGTAGCCGAAGAAATCACTTTTCTATTAGAAGATTTTCCATTTTCCTTCTTCTATTTTATAGGATTAAACGCTTTAAGCAATGCTGAAGAGCAAATTATTGGGCAAATGGTAAAGCTAAATGTCGCTGATTGTATTTGGGATACGGATAATTATTATATTAACTCAGAAAATAAGGCAGGTAAAAAATTAAGAAATTATAAATTTTCAAAAAAATTTGGTTCTTGGTCTATTCAATCCAATCTTTTGAAAACAAGTAAAAAGGATATTAAGGTTTTTTGTGTTCAGAATGAGACTCTTCAAACGGATATTATAAGCAATCTAATTTTAGAAAGTAATCAAAAAAGTCATGTTATTGTGGTTTTAAATGAGAATCAGTTTAAACCTCTTTTACTTAATATTCCTAAAGTGTCCAATGACTTTAATGTTACAGTTGGATTACCAATAACAAATAGTGATTTTTTTAGTCTGTTAAATCTTTTTTTTGAAATCCAGATAAATTCTTCCTTGGAAAGTGATAAAACGCTAAATATTCATAATAAACTTTTTTTTAAGTTAATTGAACATCCACAAATTAATAAATTATTAACATTTGAATGGGGCGAAAAGAAACTTCATAGCTTAAAAAATGAGCTAAAAAAAGAAAATGTAGTTTTTGTTAAACAGAAAAAAATATTGGTTAAAGGGCTTAATATAGGGTTTTTAGATTTGTTTTTTTTAGACTTTAAAGATAAATTGAATCTAATTTTTCAAAAATTGAGAAATTTAGCTTCTCAAATTATAAATATTTTATCAGTTCATAATGATGAACTTGAGTTCGCTTTTATATCAATTTTATTAAATAAATTAAATTTATTAGAAGATATTTTTTTAAAGCATAAAGAGATTAACTTTATAAGTTTTAGAAGTTTATTACTTGATGTATTAAAAACTGAAAAAGTGCCTTTTACAGGAGAAACAACGGCAAAAGTTCAGATTATGAGTATGTTGGAAACAAGATGCTTAGATTTTGAACATGTAAGTATCTTATCATTTAATGAAGGAAATTTACCATCTAATCAAAAAAATAAATCTTTTATTCCATTCGATGCGGCTGAGATTTTTAAAATGCCTTTGTATTCCGATCAAGACGCAATAATGGCTTACCATTTTTATAGGCTTTTACAAAGAGCTAGCTTTGTAAATTTTCTTTATTTACAACCAGGTGCGGAAGGCTTGGGTTCCAAAGAAAAAAGTAGATTTATTACCCAAGTAGAAGAAGAATTATCAAAATATAATGAAAACCTAACTTTATCATATCTTGATATTCAATTTTCAGGAAAAATAATTGGTCAAAATGATGAAATCAGTATACTAAAGACCGATGAACTACTTAAGAAAATTAGTTTTTTTCTTAAAAATAAAGGATTTTCGTCAAGTTCTTTAAATGATTATTTGGACTGTGGTTTAAAGTTTTATTGGAATAGAATTGAAAAAATTAAAAAAATAGAAGAAATTTCTGATAATATGGGTAGTGATGTATTTGGTAACATGGTACATTACACCCTGGAAGAATTAGATAAAATATTGGTAATTGATAAAACAACAATTACTAAAGAAACTTTACAAGATCTCAAAGTTAAAATACCTGATATTTTGGGTATGGTTATAAAAGATAAATTTTCTGGCTTTGAAACTAGCACGGGCTTGAACTCCGTACTTAAAGAAATAGCATTAAAAATATTAATCGATTTTTTTCAATCTCAAATAGTAAATTTTAAAGAATCTTTTTCAGTCCTAGCCACCGAGAAACAATTTGAGCATGTATTGACTTTAAATATTGATGAAAAAGATATAGATGTTAAATTAGTAGGAATTGCAGATAGGTTGGAATTGCATCAGAACAAGTTAATGATAATTGATTACAAAACTGGTAAAGTTGTTGCAAAAGAACTTAATTTTTCAAAAGATGATATAGAAGATTTATTGAAAAACTCTGAAAAGAAGAAGCTACGACAGTTGTTGATTTATAGGTACTTGGTAATGAATAATCTGGAATCTAATCCTTTATTTTCTTCTATTTTTAAACCAAACCTTGCGATTGTACCCAAAATTTATTCATTTAGAAACATTCATGAAGTTTTAGAATTGAATATTGAACAACTTAGCAATGACTTAAATAGACATGTAATAGAAAATTTATTGTTTGATGTAGTTTCAGACCTTTTAAATAAAAAAATACCATTTACAAAAACTGAAAATAGAAAAGTTTGTGAATTTTGTGATTTTAATAGTGTTTGTAAACGTTCCGTAAAAAATTAAAGGATTCTTAAAAATAAAATAAAATCTAACTGATTGATTACTAATTAGTTTTTGTAAAGTAAGTTTATTTAGTTCTAAAATGTAGCAAATAAAGTTTGCCAAAAATAAAAAAAAATGTATCTTTGCATCCGAATTCAGAGACTAACATAATCCTTTAGAGAGATGGCAGAGTGGTCGAATGCGGCGGTCTTGAAAACCGTTGACTGTTAAAGGTCCGGGGGTTCGAATCCCTCTCTCTCTGCTGAATCCCCTTCTATGATACATAGAGGGGGATTTTTTGATTTTGTAGGGTATTATGCCCTAAAATTCTTTCTCACTTGTTTTTAGTGGGGACTAGGCAAATAATTTTCGAAATCTGAATAGAAAGAAGCTTGTGTCATTTACCCCCCTAGGTTTGCTCTAAACAATTTTACTTTAACGGTGCGACGTTTAGCTTGCATGACTCTGCATTTGCGGTTCTGTTTTTAATGAAATTAATGATGTTATCCAAAATATTATTTTCTGTGTTAGCAACGGTATAAAATGCTTTCATTTCGTTGTCCTGCACGTTTTTATTCCAAGCTTCAAATTTGAGTTTTGTATTGGCTATGTTTGTTTCCTGATAAATGTTTCGAAACGTTAAAACTTGATGATACGCTGTTTCTAATTGAGAATAAATTTTAACCAATATTTCAGCTCTTTTTTTTTGGTTCAATGTCCACTGGTCTACATTATTTGCTAAAATGTATCTACTTCTTGCCAATAATTGTTTTGGAGAATCACCATTTTTAAACTCAACAGGCGGACGTTCTGCTATTTTAAGGTAATATTCATCTATTAATTCGACTTGTTTTTCTGGTTGGTCTTTCAGTACATGACAAAAAATATAATCACTTAATAATAATGGAATTAAGTGTTAAAAAATTAGGATAAAAGACTGATATTCAGTATATTAGTGAAAAAATAACGACAAGTTTTCCTAACATTGAATACCAGCCTAGACCGT
>JANOMP010000222.1:0-15079 GCA_031420365.1 Cytophagaceae bacterium | reverse complement strand
GGCATTACAGGATTTAGAGTGGAGAAATATTCATTTGTGAAATCTTTTAGAAAACAAATAAACATTGTTCCATTAATCACAAAAACGTCCGTATGAAAATTTTTAAGCAAGTTAAATTGCTAATAGCTAGATAATTAATTTAAAAATTCATGGCGGACGGTCTTCAGGATTTTTTTTTGTGAGTGTTTTTGGCTGAGCTGGCATTCCAGTTGGTCCGACATTCGGCTTTTTTTCAAAAAAAAGTAAGGCTAACAACAAATTCAGTAAACGGCAATCATTAATTAAAGTTTATAAAATTCAGGGTTTCACTCTAAATCCTGTAAATCCTTATAACATAATAAAAAAGAGCAAAAATGGAAATTCAAAATTTACCTAAATCAAAATCTTTTGTATCAATTTTTTCTACTTTCTTACCCATTTTTTTTTGAATAATATAAAAATGATGTTCATCTTCCGAGGTCAAAATTGTGATGGCCTCCCCTGATGAGGTAGCTCTGCCTGTGCGGCCTATTCTGTGAATATATTCTTTTGGTGAACGAGGAAGCTCATAATTAATTACATAAGGCAACTGCTCAATATCTATGCCTCTTGAAGCTAAATCTGTAGCAACTAAAACAGTAATTTGCCCATTTTTAAAACTTTTCAGAGCTTCAGTTCTCGCTCCTTGAGTCTTTTTACTATGCAAAGCTTGAGCATTTATTCCATTCTTTTTTAACTTTTCCACTACATTATCTGCAGTTCGGACAGAAGAAGTAAAAACTAAAACTTGTGCCATTTGATGGGTTTTTATTAAATACCTTAAAAAAGGGCCTTTCCGTTCTGGAGAACACCAATAGGCTGTTTGTTTAATTAAATCAATATTTTCAATCTCAGGAATGATTTCAATCTTAACAGGATTGCAAAGGACAATATTTTTGATTTGATCGAGCTTTGTGTCTAAAGTTGCTGAAAACAAAATGTTTTGTCTTTTTAAAGGAAGAAGTTTTAAAATATGTTCCATTTCTTCTTCAAATCCCAAGTCCAGTAATTTATCCGCCTCATCTAAAACCAAAATTTCAATTTTACCTAAATGAATAGATTGGCTAGAAATTAAATCTAATAATCGACCTGGGGTAGCAACAAGAATTTCGGTATCTTTTAATTTAATCATTTGCTGATTAACTGGAACCCCACCAAAGACAGCTAAATTTTTAACTTTAATGGGTAATTTTTCAGCAAAAACTGAAATCACTTCACTGACCTGAAGCGATAGCTCCCGAGTAGGAACTAAAATCAAAACCTTCAAATTTAAACTTCTGCTAGTCTTTTTCTTTTGAAACAGCTCTAAAATAGGCAATACATAACTTGCTGTTTTTCCGGATCCAGTTTGAGCCAATCCTTGAATATCTTTCCCTGACAGAATAGCCGGTATGGCTTGAACTTGTATGGGAAATGGGGAAGAATATTTTTGATCAAAAATCGCATTTAACAAGGGTTGAGATAAACCTAAGGATTGAAAAGACATAATTTTGAGAAAATTTAAAAACAAAGGTACGATTTAATAAAATAAAGAAGAAAATGAGTATTTAAAGACATTGAGAAAAACGTTGAGAAAAAGAAAATAATTTTATTTAACTCTTTTGCTTTAAAACCAACAACCTGATCATTGCAATTTTGCGTCCGAGAAAGGACACAAAAATGTCCGATAATGGACGAATTTAATTTTACTTATTTTTTTAAAATATGGCATTACAGGATTTAGAGTGGAGAAATATTATTAAATAAAACCTTTTAGAAAACAAATCACTGATTGTTCCATTAATCACATTCCGAATATATTCGGACCGTCCGTATGAAATTTTTTAAGCAAGTTAAATTACTAATAACGAGATAGTTAATTTAAAAATTCATGGCGGACGGTCTTCAGGATTTTTTTTTGTGAGTGTTTTTGGCTGAGCTGGCATTCCAGTTGGTCCGACATTCGGCTTTTTTCAATTGGACAGGCATACCTGCGGTGCGGCGAAACGCAAAAGTAAGGCTAACAACAAAATTAGTAAACCGCAATCATTAATTAAAGTTTATAAAATTCAGGGTTTCACTCTAAATCCTAAAATGTTAATTATTAACTACTTAAAATCTTGGCATTCGGTTTGAACCCATCAGTAATAAAAACAGACGAAATTCAAAAAATAATTCTTTTTATTTGAATTCAAATAAAAAAGCTGTAGAATTTAAATATGACTGTTTGGATATAATTCATGTATCAAAATATTCAACAAGTCTATTAATCTTAGATTCTCAAAAAAATATAATCCCCATTACCTTTCAATAAAAAAACTTTTAGAATATTAATATTCCCATAATACTGAACTGTAAATTTAACTGTATTTTTGTTCAATTATAAAAATGGGCTTTTAATGAAAGTTGGGTTTGTATTATTCGCAATATTTATATCTTTTCAAAGTTTTGGAAATGATACAACCAAAGTGAAAACTTTAGAAGAAATAAATATTATTGCATTTAGATCGGTATTGAAAAACTCCGAAACAACAGCTCGAATTACTAGTATATCAAAAAAAGAAATTAAGAATTCTAACGCACGCTCGCTTCCTGAATTTTTTGATGGCAATGGGATTTTTTTCTTACAAAAAACAAATCATGGCGGAGGTTCCGTTTTTTTAAGAGGACTTACTGGCAATCAAACCTTACTTTTGATTGACGGCATTCGACTTAATAACAGTACATTTAGATATGGCCCTAATCAGTATCTAAATAGTATAAATGCCAATATGGTGGAAAGTATAGAAGTTATGTCTGGAGCCGGTTCTGTACAATATGGATCTGATGCTATAGGTGGCTTGATACAAATACAAAGTATTTCTCCTGATTTTGATAAAAAAAAAGGTTTCGCTTTTAATACGAGGCTAGTTTCACATAAAATGGAAAAAAGTGTCAATGGCATTCTGAACCTTAGTAAGAAAAACTTTGGAATAGTGCTTTCGGCTTCCTTAAAAAACTTTGGTGACCTATTAGGTGGAAATGGCATTCAATCGCCATCAGGTTATAATGAAAGAGCATTTGAAGGAAAGGCTATTTGGAAAATAAATAAAAATGTGAGTATCACTACAGCACATCAAACTTTAAAACAATCAGACGTTCCTATTTATCATAAAATTGTATTAGAAAATTTTGCTGTAAATCAAATTTCTTCTCAAATCCGAAATCTGAGCTATATAAAGCTAAAAAACAAAACTGGAAACAAGCTGTTTTCGGAACAAGAATTAATATTAAGCTACCAATACAATCCAGAAGAAAGAGCACTACAAAAGAACAATTCCAATACTTTAAGAATAGAGAACGATGCAATTAAAACTAAAGGAATAAGTTTGGTAAACATTTCTAAATTTTCTGATTTTTGGAATGCCAGCTCGGGTCTTGAAATCTATTCGGACCGTGTAAATAGCCTGAGAGAAGACTTCACAAATAAGCAAAAAGTTTTGAAAAGAGGTTTATATCCCAACGGATCTAAATACCTTAACCAAGCCATTTTTAGCTTGCATCAGCTTAAACTGAATTCTACCATATTCAACGCAGGTTTGAGATGGAATACCGTTAATATGGAGATTCCAGACGAAAAGTTAGGAACGAGTAAGGTAAAAAATGCTGCCTTAGTCTATAATTTAAGTATTTTACAAAAAATTGGAAAAAAATTGAATGCTTTTACCAGCTATAATACCGCTTTTCGATCACCTAATTTAGACGATATGGGCTCACTTGGAATTGTAGATTTTCGGTATGAAGTTCCATCTGACCAACTAAAACCTGAAAAATCAAAACAAATAGAAATAGGCTTAAAATTGCATATAAAAAGAGATAATTATCAACTAAATGTATTTCAAAACCAGTTGTTGAATTTAATTACAAGAGAAAAAATAATAGGTCAATTAATAGAAAATTATCAAGTATATGCAAAACTAAATACGGGCAAAGCCTCTATAAAAGGTATAGAATGGAGTTCAAAGACCTACTTTAATAAATCTATTAGACTAGAAACTTTTTTTACATATACTTACGGTCAAGATTTGATAAAAAACGAACCCTTGCGCAGAATCCCACCTCTATTTGGTAATTTTAGTTTTACTTTTGAAAAAAAAGGATTTAGTGTGAAACCCGCTTTAGCTTTGGCTTCAGCTCAAAAAAGATTAGCTCAGGGGGATAAAGATGATAATCGAATTGGGCCAAATGGTACTCCGGGCTTTACCGTGTTTAATCTAAGCTCTGCCTATAATTTTAAAAAGATTACTATTAATTTGAATATGTTAAATTTAACCAATCAAACCTATAAAACCCATGGATCTGGCATTTTTGCCTATGGAAGATCCGCTTTTTTGACCATTGGATGTAGTATTTAAAAATTGAAGCTTCACTATTTTAAGAATAGTATAATTTAAACCCCTGAATTAAAGATGAAAAAATGTACCTTCTATTTATTTGCGATTTTAGTGATTTCTTCGGCTTTTTTGGCTTGTAAAAACAATCAATTTAGCAAAAATGTAAATACTGAATATCGAAATTCAAAAGATGATAGCACCCTTTTTGCCACAAAGGCTCCCTATATTATGCCTTATAACCGCATTTTAGATCCTGCTGGCGTTTCGGTAGCGTTTGGGGATGGTACGCTTGAAAACCACAGCTTAGATGCCGTAAAATTAGCAGATAATAAAACTCTGGCGGTAGAAGATAGATTTGGCATCGCGTTTTTTGATTTAGAAACAAAAAAAATCATTGATCGGTTGGCATTCAATTCTGATGTAAAATATAGAGGAGCAATGAGCACATTTTCTGGAATAAGCACTATCGTTCATCACGACTCTACTTTTGTTTTTTGGGGTGCTGGAGGCAGAGAGATTAGCTTAGAAAATGGCAAAAAGGCTAATTCGTACATATTTCAGGCTTTATGGAATGGAGAAAAAGCAAGAATAATCAAAGTCTTTCCTTTTGAATCCGTTTTACCAGCTACCATTGCCTTACCTAACCAAGTTTTACCCAAAATTGAAAACGGAGAATTGTATTTTTATTCGGTGTTAAATGGAAACAATACTATGGTGAAAGTGCGAGTTTCTGACCAAACAAAAATATATGAAATGCCAACAGGAGTGGCTCCTTTTGGTTTAGAGATTGTAGGTGAAAAGGCATTTGTAACCAACTGGGCTGGTCCCATGCCCGACTCTACATTGGGTCTGGAAACTGCAGGAATTCCCTGGGGAAAAGCCTACGTAGACCCAAAAACGGGTGCCATGAATCAGGGTTCTGTTTCTATTTTAGATATACATTCGGGTGAAAAATTGAAGGAAATCAAAGTTGGATTACACCCAAATGCAATTATTTCAAGTACAGACAAGAAGCTTATCTATGTAGCCAACGGAAACAGCGATTATATTTCAGTGATAAATGCAGATACCCATGTGGTAATAGATTCCATAGAAGTTGGGCTTTTTAGCCATAGAAAAGAGTTTGTGGGCTCCTCTCCCAATGGGCTGGCTATCAATGCTGATGGTTCGGTTTTGTATGTGGCCAATGGATTAGACAATGCCATTTGTGTGGTAGACTTAAAGAAAAAATCTAATGGAAAAAATTATACCATTAGCGGCTTTATTCCAACGGAAGCCTATCCCTCTGCCATCGTTTTGGATGGTAATAAAATGGTAGTTTGTAATTTAGAATCCATTGGTGCTAGGGCTTTAAATGATACTGATTTTGAAGACAAAAATTCTAAAAGAAAAATAAAGGCATTTAATTCTCATAAACAAATGGCTTCTATTTCTTTTATCGATTTACCAAACCAAGCTCAATTGGATGGGTTTACCGAAAAAGTTAAAAAACTAAATTTATCCTACCGAATGGAACTTACCGCCAGAGCTCCCAGGCCAAATATTGCTCCGGTACCTGTTCCTGAACGAATAGGAGAACCTTCGGTTTTTAAACATGTGCTCTATATTATCAAAGAAAACAGAACGTATGATCAGGTTTTTGGGGATTTACCAGAAGGAAGAGGCATGAAATCGCTTTGTATTTTTGGTGATTCTGTTACGCCCAATCAACATAAATTGGTAAAAAATTATTTTCTGATGGACAATTATCATGTGTCTGGCAAAGGTTCAGCAGAAGGGCATCATTGGGCCTCCGCTGGCATGGTGACAGACTACACTGAAAAGTCGGTAAGGGCTTGGTTTCGTAGTTACCCGCACGTGCTTTATGATGCTATGGTGTACAACAAAAATGGTCTAATTTGGAATAATGCTTTAGATCATGGTAAAACAGTGAGAATTTATGGTGAAGCCTGTGAATTTCATTATGATGACGGAAAAAAGTATGATTGGAAAACCCTTTTTGACAAACGCAAGAATAATGACTTGGAAGATTTTAAATACCATAGCACGACCACCATTTCAAGAATTAGACCCTTTTTGTCTCAGACATTTCCTGGTGGTGACGATGAAACGGTCTCGGATCAAATGCGGGCTGATGATTTTATTAGAGAGCTAAAAGAAACTGAAGCCAAAGGAGGGGATCTACCAAATTTGATGGTTATGGCATTGCCAAATGACCATACGGCAGGTACAAACCCAAGTTTTCCTACGCCAAAAGCCATGGTAGCTGACAACGATTTAGCAGTGGGAAGAATAGTGGAGGCAATAAATAATAGTAAATTTGCGAAAAACACTGTAATTTTTATTTCAGAAGATGACTCTCAAGCAGGCTGGGATCATATTTCTTCCTATCGAACCACTGGGCTTATCATTAGCCCATATAACCGCCTACAAAAAACAGTGACCACCCAATACAACCAAACCTCCATGTTACGTACTATTGAACAAATATTGGGATTGCCACCAATGAATGTTATAGACACTACTGCCCTTCCGATGTTTGACTGCTTCAGTAAAACACCTAATTTTTCATTTAAATACAAACATCTATTAAATCTGACCCCCTTAGATCAAATGAATCCTTCCAGAAATAAGCTTTCTGGCACAGCATTAAAACACCATGATCAGTCTATTCAATATGCATTTCAAGAAATTGATAGGGGACACGACGATTTATTGAACAAAATTCTTTGGTTCTCGGCAAAGGGAAATAAAAAATATCCCGCGAAATTGGCTGGAAAAGAAGAGGAGGAGGAGGATTGAAATGGATACACTTTTTTTTCTAATAAAACTTATGTGATAATCTCAATTAAAACTGGGATTACCAGATCTAGAATGGAGAAGTGAAATAATTAGTTTAATATCAAATGAGATAGTTCCTACAAAGCTATTTCTTGCTAACAATTTAATAATAATCAAATGTCTTATTTGCACTTAATTTTGTCTTTTAAAATTTAAATAATAAATTGAAATACTTCTTAATTTCCAATAAAATCTTTATTATGAAAAAAACAATTCTGCTTTTGATTGCATCTTTTTCATCCATGGCCCAAACCCAATATGAAATAACTCCTCCCGCCGGAAACCTGCCAGCTCGTATTCAAAAAGGGGGAACTAGTATTTTGCCAAATGGCAGATTTATAACTCCATTGGGCAAGCAATACATAACTGCCCCGCATCCTTTTGGTTTAATTTTAAGTAAAGATGGAGACATAGCAATTACCTCAAATTCGGGTACCAATCCGTTTTCAATACAAATCATTAAGGGTCTAAAATCAGGAAAAATTATTCAAAAGCAAATACCAGAAGGGGTAAAAACAGATAACGGAATTTTAGAAGCCTGTTTTATGGGTTTAGCTATAAATAAAACTAAAACAATAGTGTATGTATCTGGAGGAAACACCAACAAAATACATCTTTTTAACGTAAACTCGGGCAAAAAATTAGGTACCATTAATTGCAGCGTGAAAAACAATTTAGTTGATTATTCAGACGGTTATTTGGGCGATATTGTTTTGACTGAAGACGAAAAATATCTCTTCGTAGCTGACCAGCTTAACTTCAGAATAGGCGTAATTGACATGCTCACACGAAAACTTATTGCTAACATACCCACTGGTAGATATCCATTTGGGCTAACACTCACACCTGACCAAAAAAACTTGATTGTAGCAAATGTGGGTGTTTTTGCCTATAAACCTTTTACCGATGTAAACCCTAAAGACCTTAAAAATACTGGGCACAAATGGATAGCTAGTACGTATGGCTCCAAAGAAATGAAAGAAGGCAAGCCAGAAGAGGGTATTTTACCATTAGGCGACCCCAATGTAGATGAGGCATTTTCGGTTTGGTGGTATGATATTAGTAAATACACCAAAAAATTAAACGTAGACCCAAGCAAAAACATAAAGAAAGTTAAAACAGGCTTTTTGGTAGGTCAAAAAATGGAAGATTTTGAAGCAGTGGGCGGCAGTAGCCCCAACTCTGTGGTGGCTACAAACGATAAAATTTTTGTATCAAATGGCAATAACGATTGCGTATCGGTAATCGAAATAAAAACAGGAAAATTATTAAAAAATCTTATGTTAAATCCTGAGCCAAGGCTTGGTAATTTACGAGGTTTAATACCCTTTGGAATAGCTCTTTCTCCCGACCAGAAAAGACTTTATGTAGCATTGGCTGGAATAAATGCTTTAGCGGTAGTTGATGCCAATTCTTTAGAAATTAAAGGCTATATTCCTACAGCGTGGTTTCCAAGTAAACTCAAAGTTACGCCAGATGGTAAACAACTAGTAGTGGCAAATGCTAAGGGCTTTGGAAGCGGCCCAAATGGTGGCAGTACATTTAAAATGGAAGCCGAAGGAAGTTACATTGGCAGTTTAATGAAAGGTGTGGTTTCTGTTTTTGATATTCCAAGCGATACCGATCTATTAGCTTTAAGTCAAAAAGTAATTAGCAATAATTATAGGTTTACCCCAATTGCCGAAATAAAAGGGGAAGCCGATAAAGTGATTCCAATCAAACCTTTGGAGGGTTCAGAAAACATTAAATATATCGTGTTTATTTCAAAAGAAAACCGTACTTATGATGAGGTTTTTGGCCAACTGGAAGCAGGCAACGGTGAAGCAGAATTGGCACGGTTTGGGATAAACCGAACCGTAAGAAATAGGAAAGGCGACTCAACAGTACAACACGCAAGAATAATGCCTAATCACAATGCTTTGGCAAAGCGTTTTGCTATTTCTGATAATTTTTTCTGTGATTCTGATGTATCTGCAGACGGCCATCGCTGGTTAGTAAACACCTATCCTAATGAATGGGTAGAAACCAATACTGCTGCTTCTTATGGAGGCAAAAGGAGCATGAAAGACTCTTCAAATGCACCAGGAAATTGGTCTATCTATGGCTCTGCAGGAAGTATTTACCCGGAAGATTATAATGAGGGCGGGGCATTGTGGGACCATATGGATAGAAACAAAAAAGACCTTTTCAATTTTGGATTTGGGGTAGAAATGGCCGGAGCATTTTCAGATAGCACAATGAAATATACAGGAGAATTATACACCATCAACTATCCTATTTCGGCTCCTCTTTACAACAAATCCTCCAAAACTTTTCCTACTTATAATATGGCTATTCCTGACCAATTTAGAGCCGACGAATTTATAAGAGAATTTAAAGACCGGTGGGGAAATGGAGGATTGCCTTCGCTAATTACATTGCAATTACCCAACGACCACGGCTCTAAAGAACGTCCGAAAGCGGGCTGGCCATTTCAAGAAAGTTATATGGCAGATAACGACTTGGCTTTGGGTCGTACTTTAGAATTTTTGTCGAAAACTCCCTATTGGAAAAATATGGTCGTAATAGTCACTGAGGACGATCCTCAGGGAGGTGTAGATCATGTAGATGCACACCGGAGTTTGCTGATGGTGATGTCGCCATATACCAAGAAAAACTATGTGGGAAAGGTACACTATAGTTTTGGGAGTATTTTTAAGACATTTTGGAAAATATTTGGAATTCCTTATCTCAACCAATACGATGCCAGTGCCGCAGACCTCCGCGATTTGTTTACTAACACTCCAGACTTTACCCCTTTTAATGCTTTGGCTCCAGACCTTCGAATTTTTAACCCTCAAAAAGCATTGGATCCATTCGATGAAAAATTTGATTGGAAAGCCTTTAACGAATCGGAAGAACTAGACCGTACCGAAACTATGCAAAAACGCCGAGCGGAAGACGATAAGCACGAGAAAAAAAATAATTAGATGAATTAAGTACTTCAACATAGTTTTTTAATTTATGAAAAAGACGTAAGCTCTTTTAACCATGAAAAAATTGAAAATTCTGCTTTCCCCAAGTATAATTAAAAACCAAAAGTGCCCATTTTTCATACGGTAGTGGATAATTTAGAAAAAATATGAAAATAAAGTAATCAATTAAGGCTATGTTTAATTAAACATAGCCAATAAAGATAAATCAAAAGAGATAGAAAAACTGTACTTCCGCCGATGGTTTTAGAATATTTAAGAACCTATTATACGTCTTATAAACCATTTTATTGGCTTTTTGAAGGACAAGCCGGTGGAAAATATTCAGACAGAAATATTCAACAAGTACTTCGCAATGCAGTAGAGGTGTCGGGTGTAAATCATTGAGGAACAGTACATACGCTGTGACATAGTGCTATCCATTTATTATTAAATGGAACAAATTTAAGAGTACCACAAACCTTGTTCGGCCATAGTAGCAGTAAAACCACCGAAATTTATACGCATGTGTTGGCTGTAAATAATAAAACAGTAAAAAGTCCTTTGGATTTTTTAGAAAATTTTAATATTTTTGATAATAATTCTACCGTTTACAACAATATTTATGCTCCTACAAATACGATATATACGCAATAGGTGGTATAGACTTGCGGGTACACAAATGTTATAGCCAATGGTAGGACGACCGTTCCAGCGACAAATGACCGACCTAAAAACAATCAATTTGACCGCTTGACAAACGACAAAGAGTAAATTATGACCAAAGAAACTTTTATAAACAACTTATGTAAAGAGAATTCAACTTTCAGTTCGACAAGACAGGCTGAAATGGTAGCTAATTTACTGGACACAGTTTCGACAGACATTTATTCAGAGAGCCAGAGATTTGTATTTGAGCTAATTCAAAATGCAGACGATTCAGCAAATACAACAAATAACGAAGTTCATTTTGACTTTCTACCAAAATGCTTAATTGTTTCTCACAACGGAAAAGCATTTGATGAAGGCGATATTATTTCTCTGACAGGTGCAGGAGCAAGCACAAAAAGAGCAGACCCGACAAAGACAGGTTACAAAGGAATTGGGTTTAAATCGGTGTTTGGCAAATCGGAACGAGTAACAATTTTTTCAGACGGTTATCAATTTCGCTTCGACAAAGCAATACATAAATCAAAACTTCCTTGGCAAATAATTCCATTATGGACAGAGCCAAACGATTTGACAAAGGAAATTCAAGACAGCATTGCGAAAAACAAATACAATGTTTCAACAGTCATTGAAGTTAAAAAAGCAGTTTCGCTGCTTTCCGACTTAAATGAATTGCTCAACAACGGGCAAATACTTTTATTCCTTAGAAGAATTTCAAAAATTTCCGTTTCTCAAAACGGAGTAAATATTTCTTCAATAGAAAAAAAAGTTATCAGTCAAGATGTTGCTTTCAATGAAGTAACACTTTCTAAAGACGGAAAAGAAATTAGTTCGTGGCTTACAAAGTCATTTGAAAAAATTCCAATTTCAACCGAAACAAAAGAGGCATTACAGCAAGATGATAAGACACCTGAAAAACTAAAAGAAGCCGAGTTTACAGAAATTTCATTTGCTGCAAAGATTGAAGAAGGGAAAATTAAACCTCTGAAAAAAGAAGAGAGTTTAATTTTCACCTATCTGCCGACAAAGGTTTCAGACTTTGAATTTCCATTTCTTGTAAACGGAAGTTTTATTACAAATGCTGCAAGAGAAGGGCTTCACGAAGACAGAGTTTGGAATCAATGGCTTTTCAAACTAGTCGCTGCAAAAATACTTGACTGGTTAGAAATACTTGCTTCAAGTAAATTCAGTTTGCATATCCTTCATTTATTACCTGAAAAAACAAAAGGTTTACAGACAGAATTACGAAATATATTTTTTGATTCTTTAATTGCTCTAAGTAAGGAAAAAGCATTCGTTCCTTCAAAATCAATGACATTAAAAAAATCAACAGAACTTATCATTGATAAAACAGGACTGTCAGATTTAGATTTTATTTCAACCGATACATTAATTGAATACATCAATCAAAAAGAAAACACAAAATTCAAGAATGATTCGTTTATAAACTCAAAATTACAACGCACAGATAAACTACGTTTATTTGGTGCTAAATTTTTTGATGCAGAAAATCTTGAATCATTTTTTCTTTCCCCTATTTTCAAACAAAAGCACCAACCTTCTGAAAACTTCTCGTTAATAGAATACTTTTATACAAAAGCAAATAAAGAAGAGAGCAAAGAATGGAATGAAAAGTTAAAAGAAATACCATTCATTTTTGCAGAAGGAGAAAAATTAAAAAGCCCACAATCCGTTTGTTTCCCTACACTAACTTTTGAAACAGAATTTGGCGATGGGGTTACTCTAATTCATAATGTGGTTTATACAAAAATTAACAACAACAGTAAAGTAAAAAACTGGCTTGAGCAATTAGGTGTAAAAGAACCTTCTGATTTATCTTACTTAGAGAATGAAATTATAGGAGATATTGAAAATTGTATAAATCAAGAAAATTACTTGCAAGTAACAAGGTATCTTTTTAACCAACACAAAAAATCACTGCTTACAGATTTACATTATGACCAACTACAAGCTTTAAAATTATTTACAACTACAAATGAGCTAATCCCTGCTAATCAGTGTTTCTTGTCTGACATTTATGAGCCTTCACTCAGATTGCAAAAAGTAAATAATGTTTGCAAATTCATATCTGACAACTACAAGCAAGACAAAGATTTGGCAAGTGAATGGAAAACCTTTTTTCTTTATATCGGAGTAGTAGAAAATGTTGAACTAAAAGAAATTCGATTGTCAAATACAAATGCAAAAGAACTCTACAGGAGTTTTTTGCCGTTTTTTGAAAAATATTCAACTCAAAAATATAATGCTAATTCAGGTGGTAAATATCACAATACTATTTCGACATATTCCCTTACTATTTATTCCTTGATAGAGTTTTCAACTCAATATGATTTTTCAAAACATTTTTGGGAAAAGGTTTTAAAAACAAAATTCAAAAGAACAAACAATGATAAAGGATTTGCAGCTTGGCAAAACAAAACAGACTTGGACGAAAATTTGTTTAGTTGGTGTGTTGAAAATGCTGACATTTTCCCAACGACATTAAAGGATTGCAGAAAAGCATCTGAAGTTTTTATTAGCGACAAAGAAGTTTTTGACATTGCAGCCAAACATCTCCCAGTATTTGATTATTCAGAGCCAATTACAGATGATTGGAGAACGCTTTTACCTTTCAAAGACAAGTTAGAGCTGAATGATTACTTGACCGTTCTTGAAAAGATTGCAGAACAAACAGAAGAAGATGAAATACTAAGGAAATACAACCGTAAAAAAATCGGTTTGATTTACAACAAACTTTCTTCTTTACTTCCAAATTATTCAGAAGAAAAAAAAGAAGCAATTAAGAATTGGGCAATAGAAAACAAGTTGCTTTCAGCCAATGGAAAATTTGAAAATGCAAACGAACTCAAGTGGATTAAAATTGACGGATTTACAACCGCATCGGAGAAACTAAAAATTATTCAGTTTCCCGAAAATTGCGACATAAATTCAATATCATTTGAAGAACTCATTTCACTTTTTCAAGTTCAGATAATTGACAAATTCATTCCCACTTTTGAGAAGGAGAAAATGGATTTTGAGTTAAAGACTAAACTTCAAAACATTTTCCCATATTTCGTTGCTATCATTGAAAAGAAACAATATGCCGACTTCATAAAAGAATTTGACCGACTGTTTTTAGTTGTAACAAAAACGGAATTCTTTAACGCAGCAGAAATAAAACTTTCATTCAAGTATCAAAAAGAAACCATAGAAGGAGCTTCACTAAATGTTTTCAGAGAGTTGAATAGTTTTTACTTCAAAGGAAGATGGAGAAGCCCGATAACGATGTTCACTTTGATTCCTGAACTTTCATCTTTGTTAGAAGTAGCGGGTTTAAATGACGAGTTGCGACTTTTATTGCAACTTGACGAAGCTGAAATTGTTGAATGGCTGACAGGGTTAGGTTACGACATTCCCGACATCAAGGCAAAGCCCGAATACCAAACAGCTAAACAGAAAGTTAAAATAGAAGCAACTGCAAAAACTCAAACAACAACCACGGCAGAAAATGAAGTTGCAGAACCAGAAGAAAATTATCAAGAGTATGTTGAAGTCCAACATCCCGAAAGTTTTGAACCCGAAGTTAAAGCACAAGACATTGATGCAACCAACATCAAACCAAGACGGAAAAAATTTGTAGCAGACAATTCAACAGAGCAACCGCAATATCAAGAAATCGCAGACGATAAAGTTCGCTTTGCAATTGGTAGATGGAGTGAGGAATTTGTTTTTAAGAATCTACTGAAGTGGGGCAACTATTCAGAAATAGTTTGGGAGAACGAAATTGACGAAAGCGGAAAACCCTATGACTTCAAACTTGTAGAGAACGAAAAAACAAAATTCATTGAAGTAAAAGGAACTCCATCTTCCAAGAAAGACCTTATCTATCTTTCTTCCAACGAATGGAATTTGATGTTTGAGCAAAAGGATAATTACATTCTGATAAGAGTTTACAACGCTGGTAAGACAAATGTTTTTCCTGAAATCATAGAAAACCCAAGTCAACAAATTGAGCAAGGTTCAATTCACGTTGCATTACGAGTATGACACGACAACTCAACATAGACAATGCTTTCAACGAACGGACGACAAGAACCACTGGCTATAATCGAGTAGATGGCTCCGTCATCCCAAAGGGATAACGGAGTACACCTCTGGTACGCCAGCCCGGTCACACCACTGTACGTACGCACTGGGCGTGCCCGTTTCGTATACAGCGGACTAGGCGTCCCCGTTCATTAAACA
>JANOMP010000221.1:0-4602 GCA_031420365.1 Cytophagaceae bacterium | reverse complement strand
TGTTTAATGAACGGGGACGCCTAGTCCGCTGTATACGAAACGGGCACGCCCAGTGCGTACGTACAGTGGTGTGACCGGGCTGGCGTACCAGAGGTGTACTCCGTTATCCCTTTGGGATGACGGAGCCATCTACTCGATTATGCAAGGGGCATTCTTGTCGTCTGCGGATTGTCTGCCGAGAACGAAGCACTAAACTGTCTGAGGGTGTTTTTTTCTTTTCGTTTTTCTGTCTTCTGTCGTTGCACAAACTTGTCTGCTTGCCTTTTGTGAACTTGTCCCGTAATCTTTGACTTAGAACGTGTCGATTTTTAAAGATGTCATTGTTAGTGAACCTGCAACGGCTTTGTCATTGAACAAAGAAATTTTTTCATTTTCATCTTTCAACGCAAGTGCATACAGCAATGGCAAATAGTGTTCAGGTGTAGGAATTGAAAGTTCAAATGGTTTTCCTTGAGACTTGTAATTGATAAGTGATTGATGGTCGCCATTTAGAATAAATTTTTTCATTTTCTCACTGGCTTCAATTGCCCAGTCAAAACCATATTCGTCAGCGTTTAATTTATCCCAAGCCACCATTCCTAAATTGTGTACCATGTTACCACTGCCGACAATCAGTACGCCTTTTTTACGCAGTGATGTTAATTCTTTTGCTAACTCATAATGGTATTGAGCGCCTTGGGTGTAATCAATACTCATTTGTATGACAGGCACATCTGCTTTAGGATATAAATGTTTTATCACACTCCATGCTCCGTGGTCAAGTCCCCATTTATCATCCAAGCCAACTTCAGTTTTTTTGATAATTGATTTTGTTTCTTTTGCAAGCTCCGGGTTTCCGGGCGCAGGATACTGCACATCAAACAGTGTTTGAGGAAATCCGCCAAAATCATGAATGGTTCTTGGTTTTTCCATTGCTGTAACAAATGTTCCTCTTGTTTCCCAATGTGCCGACACGCATAAAATTGCATTTGGTTTTGGAATTTCTTTTCCGATGTTTCTGAAACCTGTTACAAATTCATTTTCTTCAATGGCATTCATCGGGCTGCCATGCCCTAAAAACAGCACGGGCATTTTGTCCGTGCTGTTAAAAGGTGCTGTCATTTTATTTAGTTCGTTCAGTTTCATTGCTGCTCCTGTTAAAGGTATTAATGCTAATGACTTTAAAAATTGTTTTCTGTCCATAAGTTTACGAAGGTTTTTTCACAAACTGAATTTCAGCAGTTATTTTCACTTCTTCGCTAACAAGCACTCCGCCTGTTTCAAGGGCAGCGTTCCAATTCAACCCAAAGTCTTTGCGGTTGATTTTTCCGCTTATGGAAAAACCTGATTTCTCATTTCCCCACGGGTCTTTGGTTGTGCCGCCAAATTCTACATCAAGTGTTACTTCTTTGCTGATGCCTTTAATGGTAAGCACACCTTTCAACTGATAATTTTCTTCGTCAAGTTTTTTGAATGATATTCCTTCAAAAGTAATCTCCTTGTGATTTTCAACATCAAAGAAGTCAGCACCTTTCAAGTGTCCATCGCGTTGTTCATCGTTGGTTGAAATGGATGTTGCTTCAATCTTTGCCTGAATTTTTGATGTGGTAAAATCATCTCCGTCAATTTCAGCTGTGAATTTTTTGAACTCACCTTTAACATTTGTAATCATAAGGTGTTTAACCTTAAATCCAAGTTCGCTGTGAGTTGGGTCTAAAACCCATTTTGTTTTGCTGGTTGTTGATGTTGTAATTTCCATTTGATTATTTTTTTAATTGTTTGTATTTAAAGTTGTTGAATTCTCGTTTGACTTTATTTCTTCATTTTATCATCGGCAGGTACTTTTCACGATTCTCGATAATTACCCAAAGATTTATTGCGAGCAGTACAAGCGCTATTGGCAGTCCCGATGGTGCGCTTACTGCGTGAGTTAAAATTATTCCTATGTTAAGCGGAAAAATCATTATTGCGCCCAGCGCGCGGAATTTATTTGTGATGAAAAGTAATCCGCCCGTAATTTCTACCACTGCAATAAGTGGCATAAGCCAGCCTATGTCCATAAAAGCTGTCATTAACTTCATCATGCTTTCGGGCAAGTCTTTGGGCATGGGCATGTAATTAAAAAATTTATTCAGTCCCGAGTTAATGAACATTAGTCCAAAAAGGAGACTTACTCCAAATAGAATTTTCTTTTTCAAAGTTTTTAGTTTTTAATTGTTTATAATGATTGTTTAAATTGACGATACAAAGGTGCAGCGACAAAAGATATTTGTCGTTGACATATGTTAAGAAAGAAAAAGAAGAGTGTAAATCGGAAGGAATTAAGCTTTTTTCGCAATGCCCTTACGAATGCGGCTTAGCGATTCAGGTTTAACACCCAAGTATGAAGCTATGAGATACTGAGGAATACGCTGTATAAAGTCAGGATGGATTTTTGAAAACTCTGCATATCTACTTTCCGCCTCTTCGCTATTCATTTTAGCCATTCTTTGTTGCAGAGCTACATAAGCATTTTGAATAAGTATTCTGAAGAAGCGGTCAAGTAAAGGAATGGTATCACATGCTTTTTGAAAACCTTCCTTATTTAAAACCAAAACTTTTGTTGGCTCAAGAGTTTCAATAGTGTAAATAGCTTTCTTGCCCGAAAAAAAACTGTACAAATCGGAAATCCAATAATCTTCTAATGCAAGTTGTACCACTTGCTTATCTCCGTTTTCATCAGTTAAGTATGAATAGCAAGACCCTTGTTCAATAAAATAAATGTAATTGCAAAAACCCCCTTCTTCAACAAGCAGGTTTTTTTTATTAAACGATTTTTCAAAAACAAGTTTCGCAAATTGATTGCTATCAATTTTTGACAAAGTCTGATTTGTCTTTTTTTCAATATGATGCTTTAATAAATCTGTCATGTCACCTGTCCGTTGCCTGTCCACGAATCGTGTATTTGTCACCCGTGTTTTTGTCCTTGTTTTTATTGCACTCGCTCAATTCTCAACCGCTCAATTGTCCTATGAAAAACCGTCTTTTTGCCCTTGTGCATAACATTTGTGTACCCACTACTTTTTAGGCTATTGCGGATATATCACTTTTGTATAAATGTCATTTATAATTATTAACATGCTGATTTTGTTGTATCAAACTAATTTTAATCATTTGTTGTCGAATAATTTTTGATATCATTAAGATGATAGTTTAAATCAAATCTAATTAAATAATTTGGGTTTTCTTAATTCTTGCCATATAATTAAACTTGAAAAAAATTTACTAAAATTCAACATAAACAACTTAAACTAATCTTTATATTCCTTTTTCATCTATTATTAGTTCTATGGGTAAATGGTCACTATATCCAGCAGGATTGTAACTTTTTGCTTCAGAAGGTCTTGAAAATCTAATTGGTGTATTGTATTTACCTTTTACCAGTTCAGGAAATTTTACTATATCATTAGATATGATTTTAAAAGGATTATCTGCTGAATTTACTATGAATGGTTTAGAAACCATAAATTGGTCAAGATATCCAATTTCATTCCCAAAAACATGTGTGCCAAAACCAGTGTTATAGAAATTAAACATGAGGTTGTACAATGCATTAGATTTTGAGCTTTTAACCATTTCTATGTTAGGAGAAGCATTTAAGTAATCAACTATAGATCTATCGAATGGATTATCGTTAAAATCTCCCATAACTATAATACTAGGATTATCAATATTACTTTGCTTTAATTTAATCTCATGGATTCTTTTTATCCAATAACTCAATATTTCTCCTACCATTATTCTGTAAGGCTCTGATTCATATTTTCCTCCTAGTCTTGATGGCCAATGATTGCCAATTATTATAAGTTCCTTGCCATTTGTTGTAGTAAGATTGATTTGAAGTAAATCTCTAGTAGCATTTCGTTTCATTACCTCCACTGAAAAAATATGACCATCATCCTGATATTTAGCGGTATCAAATATTATAGCTATATCAATTCCTCTAGCATCCCCAGTGTTTTTATGCATGATTTTGTAGTTTCTATTTGTCAATGCACCAACTTTATTCATCAATAACATTACTACATTTTCATTTTCAATTTCACATACTCCTAGAATATCTGGTCCAAGTCCATTGTTCATTTTTTGAATGATAGAACACAATTGATTTAATTTAGTATCAAGAACATTAGCATCCCAGCCTACAAGTTCTTTTTTAATATGCTCCTGTAGCCAAGGAGGTCTTGCAGCTGAATTTTCAACATCAAATAAATTCTCCAAATTCCACCAATAAATTGCATGTTTCATTGTTTTGTTTTTTTTAATAAAATTATGATGTTTTTCTAATTTTGCAATATTAAGTTTTTGATTTTTATTATTCGGTATTTACTTGTTATAAAGAAGTTATGAAAACTAATTAAAAAATAGAATAGATTATTCTCTCTTAAATATATCTCAAGAGGTTTGTTGAGTTGTAATACAATTAAAAGAAAACCTAACTAATTCTACTTTGACAAACTTGCTAAACTTGTAATTGTTCAATTTGTCCATTTCGTTTATATCGATTAATTATATCATTTTTTCTTTCTTGATGCCTGATTCTTATTTGCTCCTCTATCGAATATTTTGCACTTGATGTTTGGG
>JANOMP010000220.1:0-1018 GCA_031420365.1 Cytophagaceae bacterium | reverse complement strand
TACAATAATTGAATTGGAAGCTCCTGATGTTCCACAAGTGGTGGTACATGTTGCAGTATATGTTCCTGCTCCTACTTCTTTGGTAGTACCAGTTCCGCCACCTAACCAATTGATAGTTCCTGTTTCACAGCCTGTTGCTGTTAATATCGCTTTCTCAGTTCCACAAATCTCTGTCTTGTTAGCTGTGATACTTGGTGGTGGTGGTGTTGCACCAGTTGTTATCGTTACCGTATTCGAGTTACTCGATGTTCCACAAGTGGTTGTACATGTTGCGGTATATGTTCCTGCTCCTACTTCTTTGGTAGTTCCAGTTCCGCCAATTGACCATGTTATCGTTCCGCCAACACATCCTTTCGCTGTTAAAATTGCCTTCTCTGTTCCACAAATCTCTGTCTTGTTAGTTGTAATGACTGGTGGATTTGGTGGAGGTGTTGTAGTAATGGTAATTGAATTTGAAGCACCTGAAGTACCACATGTAGTTGTACATGTTGCAGTGTATGTTCCTGCTCCTACTTCTTTCGAAGTTCCTGTTCCTCCATTTGACCACGTTATTGTTCCGCCAACACATCCTGTTGCTGTTAAGATTGCCTTCTCATTTCCACAAATCTCTGTCTTATTAGTAGTAATAACTGGTGGACTTGGTGGTGTTCCCTTAGTAATAGTGATTGTATTTGAATTTCCAGATTTTCCGCAAATATTTTCACAATAAGCACTATAGGTACCTTCTCCTACAACAATACTTAAAGTTATTGCACCTGTGCTCCATTTCAAGGTACCAATTGTACAGCCAGTGGTAGTTAAAGTTGCCTTATCAGTTCCACAAATAACCAATGGACCTCCTGTTATAACTGGTGGAGTTGGAGTACTTAATTTTTGAATTGATATTTGAGTTGAACTATTGCTTGGTCCACATTTTGTAGTACATGTTGCAGAATAATTACCAGACTCACTTACTTGAGTAGTAGTTCCAATAGCTCCATTACTCCAATTGATTGTTCCTCCTATACAGCCTGAGGCT
>JANOMP010000219.1:0-18211 GCA_031420365.1 Cytophagaceae bacterium | reverse complement strand
TTTTTTTATTCTTATTTTACTTTACGTAAGTACGTAATTTTATGTCCAAATGAGCAGAATTTCTAAATACATTCATCCCCAATGGGCTTTGGCTCATCGCAAGCCTGGCGTGGAGCTTAGGTTTATCAACAATAGGTATTATCTATATGCTTGTAAAGGTGTATATGACCCCATTTCTAAGAAATCCAAGAAAATTACTGGGAAGCTATTGGGAACAATTACCGAAAAGGATGGATTTGTCGAATCCGAAAAACGTCTTTTAGTGGGAAAAGCTTCAAAAGGGCTTATTTTAGATGCTTCAACCCTTTCTGTACGTGAATTTGGGTTTGTTGCTTTTTTGAATGAATACAATATTTTGATTTCACAAAAATTAAAAGAATTCTTTCCAGAACATTATCAAATCATTATTTATATGGCTTATTGTAGGTTTTTATATGCCAGTCCGATTAAGAATTTTGCTCTACATATAGCAAAATCGATGCTTTCAATTGATGATAACACGATTTATACCGATAAAAAATTCAGCGAAGTTTATAGAGCTATTGGACGTAACCCAGAGGCCATTACGAGCTATTTAAAGAGCTTTGTGAAATCCAACGACCATATACTGGTTGACTTGACAAACGTTTTTTCGGCCTCAACCAACATGCGCTTTGCCAAAGAGGGATACAATGCAGATATGGTTTTTGATAAACAATTTAACCTTTTATACATTTATTCAGCACAATTAGTACAACCTGTTTTTTACAAAATATTGTCTGGAAACATTAAAGACGTACGGGGCTTTAAAATAAGTTTGCAAGAAGCGGGCATAAAAGATGCCATTGTAATTGCCGATAAAGGCTTTTATTCAAAAGAAAACGTTAGTTTTCTCAAAAAAGAGGCAATAAACTTTATTATTCCCCTTCAAAGAGACAGTAAATTGATTGATTATTCGAAGCTCAACAAAAGAGAAAACCAGTATTTCAAATTTCAAGAAAGGTATATTTGGCACTATTCTTATCAAACCGAAGACATGACAATCTATTTGTTTAAAGATGAAAAACTGGAAGTTCAGGAGCAAAAAGATTACTTGGATAGAATAGTAAGTCTGCCAGAAAAATATAATCAGGAAGGGTTTCAGCGGAAAATTGATGTTTTTGGTACAATAGCAATGGCTTCTGATGTACCAAATCAAGATGCTAAAACAATCTATTGTTCCTACAAAAGCAGAAATCAAATAGAAGTTATGTTTGATGGCTTCAAAAACATACTTCATGCCGACAAAACATATATGCAAAATGAAGATGCTTTAGAAGGCTATATGCTTGTAAATCATGTAGTTTTACAATGGTATTATATCATTTATAATATCCTAAAAAAAAATGAGCAAATATCAAAGTATTCCGTAATGGATTTGGTAACACACTTAAAAGAAATCAAAAAGGTTAGAATAAATGAGCTATGGCACACAGAACCAATTATAAAAGCATCAATAGTAATGCTAAATAAAATGAAAATATCTATTACGTAAAATCTAAGCGGAGTTAGGGTTTAAACATTTGCAGAATATCTATCCCGTGCTTAAAATTTCTGATATTGCTGATACTTCAAGCGGTGGAACTCCAAACCGTGGAATGATAGAATATTACAATGGTGAAATTCCTTGGGTAAAATCAGGCGAATTAAAAGATGGTATTATTACCAGTTGTGATGAATACATTACAGAATCAGGATTGAAAAACTCTTCTGCCAAACTTTTTCCTAAAGGTACTTTGTTAGTTGCTATGTATGGCGCAAACATTGGGAAAACAGGTGTTTTAGATTTTGATGCAACAACCAATCAAGCGGTATGTGCTATTTTTCCAAAAGTAGATATTTCAAAAGATTTTTTGTTTTGGTATTTCAAACAACAGCGAATTGAATTTATAGCTATTGGCAAAGGTGGGGCACAGCCGAATATTAGCCAAACTGTAATCAATTGTGCATCAATTGTTGTTCCTGATGAAAAAGTACAACAAAAAATTGTTGACTTCTTGGAAGCAATTGAACAAGGCAAAGGTATAGACAATAATTTCTTTATTCCCGAAGTACTTGAAGATGTAGAACGTATTTACAAGTATAAAAATAGCTATGTTGATTTATGTGATAGTTTTGCAGACCAACTCACCCAACTCTCCAACCTAAACCAAGCCATTTTACAAGAAGCGGTGCAGGGCAAATTGGTGAAACAAGACAAGAAAGACGAACCTGCCAGCGAACTGCTCAAACGCATAAAAGCAGAGAAAGCAAAATCAGGTAAGAAAGAAAAACCTTTGCCATCCATTAAACCCGAAGAAATTCCTTTTGAAATCCCTGAAAATTGGGTTTGGTGTAGGTTGGGGGAAATTACAGATTATGGAAGCAGTCCGAAAGCAGAACCATCAGTGATGAAATCTTCTATTGTATATTTTTCGTATATTTTTGACATATTTTTTCTATTCTAAGCCCTAAATCGGACTTAATGGGTTTTGTACTCATTAAAATTGAATTATTTTTAATTTTTTTTAAACTAAACCATGAAAGACATCAAAAACAAAAAAAATAATGTAAAATGCTGGCGTAGTTCTGTAATGGCTCTGTGTAGTAGATTTCTTACACTTTGGTTATTGATTTGCATCATTTCCGCAATTTCTTCAAAACTAAAATCGTGGTAATACCGAAGTTGAATTATTTCTTGCTGGCGTTTGGGTAATTGTTGAATGGCTTGCTTTAACTTAACCTGCTTGTTCACTCAATTGTTCATTCTCTATTAAGTCATCTTCTACAGACAATGCTCCAATAATGTTTTCAAATAAATTAGCTGTATCAATGCTTGTCTGATTGGCTTTCTCCATATTGCGAATAATTCTATTGCGAAGCGAGCGATACAAATAAAAACGAATAGAGTCTGTGTCGCTCAGATTTGAACGAGTTTGCCAAAGATGAAGAAAAAGGTCTTGAATACTATCTCGGATAAGCTGGCGATCTGAGGTTACTCTATAGCCATAACTTAATAAATCATCAATATATAATTCATAAAGTTTCTCAAAAGCTGATTTGTCGCCACTTTTGAAGGCTTTCCATAGTTTAATTTCCAGCATGCAAAGACTTGGAATATTGGTTTATTGTAAAATTAGATATTATTTATGATGCTTTGCATTTTATCAAAAAAAACTCTTCATTTATCGAAGCACTTACTTTTCAAAAAGATTTTCTCATCAAACTTGCTTTTCTTTTCCCCATTCATAAACCACCTTCCCATAAATGTCGTGATGATGAAATGAAATATTACTTTTATTTCCATTTCGTTTTACATCTACAGACATAAAGCCTCCTTTTACCAAATGAAAACGGTGATAGGCTTTGTTCTCGCCTGGCGTACCGCCCGCATGTTCGTCACTTGCGGCACCAATACTGAATTCATTTAGACCCGTTTCTGGATGCACCGAATGGTATTGCCAATGGCGGTCGCCACATATCACAAAAAAATTATCTGGAACATTATCTTTAAGCCAATTTCGTAGCTCGTCGCCTTCATGTTTAAAACCGATATTGCTGTGATTGTCATTTTTTTGTACTCGATCGGGTCCAACTAATGGAGTTGGGCTCACCAAAACTTTCCAAGTTGCTGTACTTTCTTTTACTGTTTTCTTAAACCAAGCTTTTTGTTCTTCTCCCCAAATTGTTTTTTCTGGGCCATCTGTCATGTCATTGGGAGAGCGAAAATCTCTTCCGTCAGTGAGCCAAATTTGAAGATCTTTGCCCCATCTAAAAGTACGGTAGCTCAAACCAGCTGAAATGGGGGCTTGTTGTCGAAAAATATTTTGGCCTTCTGCAAATGTAAAGTCTCCCATTACGCCCCCCGGAGTAGAATCGTTGTCTAGGGTGTCATGGTCGTCTTTAAGCCAATAGGTGTTTACATTTCTATTGAATTCCACTAAACGAGGCAAGCTAAACATCCGTTCCCAATGATAACGGGCCAACCGTGGGTTGTTTGCTCGGGGCATATCGTTGTCATAATATACTAAATCGCCTGTTAGACAAGCAAAGTTGGGATTTAAGGATAACATAGAAGGATAAATGGTATGTCCATCTGGATGCCCGCGGTCGGGATAACCCTGGCAAGTCATCAAGCAAAATCGTATATCAGCAATAGCTAATGGAGGCGGGGCGGTTTGAAATTTACCTTTAAATCTGAAGGGATTTGATTTGCTTTTTTCGGCTGTAACTTCACATTCATAAAAATATGTAGCGTTTGGTTTTAAATTTTTCAAGTGAAAATGATGAATAAAATCCGTTTTTTCTGAAACCTCCACCCAAGGGCTGATCGTAGCTTTTTTCAATGATTCTTCTGTTCCGTAACGAATTCTTACAAAACCAGAAACTCCTGGACATGCCCCTTCTAAGTCCCCAACAGGCACTTTAACTTCAGGCAACTTATTGTTTTTATAGTCTGAAGTACGACCCTGAATTACCAATCCCTTGTCATTTCTTTTTTGATTAGCAGTTACTCTTGTCCAAACTATTGCAGTAGAATCAGTGACCTCGCCTACTCGAGTTCCCATGGCTTGAAATACATTTTTTGCCTCTTCATTTGAAGTCCAAGAGGATAGCGAGAAAGTAGCAATAGCTAAGGCAGCGGATTCTTTTACGAATTTTCTGCGGGTTTTATTTTCTGATTTCATTTTTATTCTTTGGCTTTAACGTTTTTAACTCCTACTTTTTTAGCCCAATCTTCATACTCAAGTTTCATTGTCTTTACCATTTCAACGGATTCTTTTGCTAAATTCTTAGTTTCTGTTGGGTCATTTGCCAAATTGTAAAGTTCCCAATCTATATCTTCCAATTCTTTTACTATTTTCCAACTGCCCTTTCTCATGGCTTTGTTACCAAAGTGTTCCCAAAAGATAGTTCTTTCACTAGCCTTTTTTCCATTCCATAAAAAGCTAAGGCTTTTCCCATCAGTTTCAATAGATTTAGCCTGAGCAATTTCCAAACTGGTAGGCAAAAGGTCTATTACATGACTTGGGGCATCAATATACCCTTTTTTAGGTTTAATTTTTGCGGGCCAATGCATAATACATGGGCTGATAATGCCTCCTTCGTGCGTGTTTTTTTTATACAACTTGAAAGGTGTGTTTGAGACGTTGGCCCATGGGTAATCATAGGTACCATAAGAGCCTCTTTCGCCAATCCTCTTGCCAGGTTCACCTAATTTTCTATCATCTACATTTTCTGCACACCCTCCATTGTCTGATAAAAAGACTATAAAAGTGTTCTCTAATTGCTTAGTTTTTTCTAAATTTTTTATTACTCTTCCTATGTTTCTGTCCATTCTATCAATCATTGCAGCATAAACAGCCATTTTTCTTGCCCATAAAGCTTTGTCTTTTACCGAATTCCAATCCTGAATATCCACCGGACGGTTCGTTAAAATGTATCTTTCATCAATTAAGCCTAGCTTTTTCATTTTATTAAAACGATTTTGACGGGTTACTTCCCAACCCTGCATATAAAATTTTTCATATTTTGCAATATCTTCTTCGTAGGCATGTAAAGGGAAATGAGGTGCGGTATAGGCTAAATACAAGAAGAAAGGATTGGAGTTTTTGTCGGGTTGATTGATAAATTCTATGGCTTTGTCGGTAAATGCGTCTGTTGCATAAAAACCGTTTGGGGGTAAAGTAAATTCTTTGTCATTCAAAACCATATATCGTTTTCTTTTTTCTGGCAAAACCTCAAAAAAACTCGATGCCCCTGAAATTAATCCAAAATAATTGTCGAAACCTCTTTTCAAAGGCCAATGCTCTTGGCTTTCGCCCACATGCCATTTACCTGTCATATAGGTATTGTATCCAGCCGATCGTAATCTTTCAGCTACGGTTGGTACATTTGTGTCAAGATACCCTTGATATGGCCCCTGTGCCACTTTATCATCTTCAAAAGATACCATTCCACCCATTCCAGCCGAATGTGGATATTTACCGGTAAGTAATGCGGCTCTTGTGGGACAGCAACGAGCGGCATTATAAAAAGTCCTGAGTTTTATACCATTATCTGCCAATTTATCGAGATTGGGTGTGCTTACTTCCCCACCATATCAACCAATATCAGAAAAACCCATATCATCGGCCATTATGATGATGATGTTTGGTCGTGATTGATTGGTTGTTTTATTAGTCTGTTTTTTAACTTTTGGAAAATCTGCGCATAAACACAAAACTAAAACTGAAAGAATTAGTAAATTTCTTTTCATTTCATTATTTATTAAAAACGGCATTACAGGATTTAGAGTGGAAACCTGAATTATTTCCTAAATTTAGGTAAAAAAAACTTTAATGAAAAGCATAGAAGCAATACTTGCCGAGATCTTAGAATTAGGTGATGGCTGGGTCATCAAGGATATGAAAATTGATAGGAAAATAAAAGAAATTGATATCTTTATTGAATATACAAATCAGTCTGGTTATTTTCCAGAAACGAAAGAATTGTTGCAACAAATTAAAAGTCCTTTGGATGATTTGTAAAGAATTATTCATATATTTGACTTGAAATAAAGCACGACGTTTATCATTGCAATCTACCAAAAATCAGGTGTATAATAGTGGCACGTCATTGCTTTAGAAATCTACAGGAAAATAGATGCAATGCCAGTGAGAATTAGTGAAAATAGAAAATTTTGAATTTATTTGACTACCTAGGTTCAAGAGTTAGTCTAGACAAAAAAACCATTCAAGCTGAATGGTTTTTTTTATTTTTCTAATTTTTTAGGCCATGTTTAAGTATATATAGCCAATTTTAACTGATATTCTTGCTTTTTGAGAAAGCAAATTCTTAAAAACACGAATCAATTCAAACTTTTTTATAATCTGGATGGAGGTACGGCTTCCGATATGTTCTTGCTAAAAGTTTAGTAGCTTGCTTATCGCCAATAACAACACGATTAATAGGGTCATACTTTAATGGCCGTCCCAGCTCCATTGACATATTGGCTAAAATACAACAGGCTGTAGATATATGTCCTTCTTCTATGTCCGCAACAGGTTTAGTATTGTTTTCTATAGCAGCTATAAAATCTAACATATGTAAGCGAGTAGCTGGTGCAGCATTCAGTTCAATTCTATTCTCAGTAAGGTCTACCGGATACTTTTCTTTCTCATACAAAACGTCTCCATGAATTTTTTCACCCTCGCCAAAAGGAGTAAAATCGTATTTCATTGTGCTGGCCCTCAAAGTACCTTTTTCTCCATACAACACAAATGCCCAAGGATACTCAGGATCGGCAGGTGTTCCCCAAGTACGATGTTGCCAAACGCAATTTAGGTTTTCATATTCAAAAATAGCAGTTTGGGTATCCGAAATATTAGATTTACCTTCATTTTGAACGTATATTCCCCCAGTAGAACTTATTTTTGAAGGCCATCCTAATTTTAACATCCAACGTACTGTGTCAAACATGTGTACACACATATCGCCAGTAATACCGTTCCCATATTCTTTAAAAGCTCTCCACCAACGAATATGCGGTAAGCCATCATACGGCCTCAGCGGAGCTGGGCCAGTCCACATTTCATAATCAAAAAAAGCTGGAACAGGTTCAAGAGGTGGGTTTTCATTGTTTCGCATATGGAAATAACAGCACATCTCTACATGCTTAATTCTGCCTAATAAACCAGAATCAATAAATTTTTTCTTGGCTTCTATCAAATGAGGTGTGCTTTTTCGTTGCGTACCCACTTGTACCACTTTATTATACTTTCTTGCTGCAGCTACCATAGCTTCTCCTTCCAACACATCAACACATATAGGCTTTTGTACATAAACGTGTGCCCCAGATTTTACTGCATCTATCATCTGCAAAGCATGCCAATGATCTGGTGTACCTATAAGGACAATGTCCATTTGATTCTCGGCTAACATTTTTTTATAATCTCCATACACTTTAGGTCGAAGGCCTGACTTTTGTCTTTTGCTAACTAAATCTGCAGCGGCATTTAATATATTTTTATCTACATCACAAAGTGCCAAAACCTCCACATTTGCCACTTGAATTAGCCTAAACAAATCGCTTTTGCCATACCACCCTGTGCCAATCAAACCCACTTTATAGGTTTTTGTTGGATCAAAACCCTCCATTGCCATTGAGTTAAAATGACTTAGAGCCAAAGTAGCAGCCGCTCCTTTTAAAAAATTACGTCGATTAATAGCTAATTTTTTCATTTATTTTGGTTGAATTTTCAAGATAGTAAATATAGATAATTTTCTAACTAATTAAAAAAACAGGGTAGCAATTTTTAGATAAATAACATAATTAAAAAAAATAAGCGGTATTATTTAATAATCTTAGCTAATTCTGCTCCAGCTCAATTCTTTGTTCTTAATCTTTCCAATATGCATTCTTATAGGCAAGTGCTCTAATAATTCAAAAGTAGGATCAATTTTTAAAATTGCCATAGCATCAGCTCTAGCAAACTTTAAAATCTTTTCATCCTTGGCTAAATTTGCTATTTTCAAATCAATCAAGCCACTTTGTTGGGTGCCGGCCATATCACCAGGGCCTCGTAATTCCAAATCTACTTTAGAAATATCAAAACCATTCTCGGTGGCAACCATGGTTTCCAATCGTTTTCTTGTATCAGCAGACAATTTATAGCTTGTCATAAGTATACAAAAAGACTGCTCAGCACCTCTACCTACTCTGCCGCGTAACTGATGCAGCTGTGACAAACCAAACCGCTCTGCATTTTCAATTACCATTACACTTGCGTTAGGAACGTCTACCCCTACTTCAATTACCGTGGTAGCTATCATTATCTGAGTTTGTCCTTTTTTAAACCGATCCATTTCAAAATGTTTATCCTTTGACTTCATTTTGCCATGTAAAATACTTATAGCTTCATTAGGGAAAGCCCTATTTATTGACTCGTAGCCATCCATTAAGTTTTTTAAATCGAGTTTTTCTGATTCTTCTATTAAAGGATATACCACATAAATCTGTCTACCTTTTGCTATCTCATCTTTCATAAATTGAAAAACGCTTAATCTATTCGCATCATACCGATGCACTGTTTTTATAGGTCTTCTGCCTGGAGGCATTTCATCTATTTCAGAAATATCCAAATCGCCAAAAAGTGTCATAGCAAGTGTACGGGGAATTGGCGTGGCAGTCATAACCATTATGTGTGGGTGAATATGCTTATTTTTCTCCCAAAGTTTAGCTCTTTGAGCCACACCGAAACGGTGCTGTTCGTCTATAACACAAATGCCTAGGTTATTAAATTTTACAACATCTTCTAACAATGCATGGGTCCCTACAATAATATTTATGTCCCCATTAATTAGCCCTTCATGTATAATTGCTCTCTCTTTCTTTTTGCTAGAACCTGTCAAAACTTCCACTCTAATCCCAATCGAGTCTCCAAAACGTTTCAAATTCATGTAATGTTGCCTAGCTAAAATCTCAGTTGGAGCCATCATGCACGCTTGGGCTTTTCCATCAATAGCCATAAGCATAGTAATAAACGCCACAATAGTTTTCCCACTTCCCACATCACCTTGAATGAGACGATTCATTTGTTTGCCAGATTTTAAGTCGGTAAATAGTTCACGAATTACTCGTTTTTGAGCACCAGTAAGCTCAAACGGAAGATGATGGCTGTAGAAATCTGTAATTAACTTAGTTTTATTAAAAATTTGGCCAGCGTATTCGTGTTTTCTGACATAATTTAGCTTTAAAAGTTTGAGCTGATTATAAAAAAGCTCTTCGTATTTGAGGCGTCTTTGAGCTTGAAAAAGTTCATTAAAATTGGTAGGGATATGCAAAAACCGCATGGCAGCTTTCTTTGAAACTAAACGATATTTAGTTATCAGACTTTGAGGTATTGTTTCATTGAAATAGGGCTCTGCAATATCCAAAAGCTTCCTAATCCAACCATTCATGGTCTTGTTTTCAATATACCTTTTTCTAAGCTTTTCTGTAAGAGAATAGACAGGTTGAAAATGACCAGTTAATGATTTCTGGGGACTAAGTAAATCTATTTCTGGATGAGTAATTGAATATCTACCACCAAACCAAACAGGCTTTCCATAAACAACATATTCAGCATTTATTCTGAGCGTTTTCTGAAACCAAGAGACTCCTTGAAACCAAAGTAAATCTATTATACCTGTGGAATCTTGAAAAGAAGCAACCAAGCGTTGTTTGTGCCCTTCCCCCAAAACCTCTAACTGAGTTAGTCTTCCTTTTATTTGGGCTCCCTGTAGCTCTTCTGATAGCTCTTTTATTTTTAGAAACTGACTTCTGTCTTCATACCTAAATGGATAGTGCTCCAATAATTCACCAAAAGTAAAAATCCCCAACTCTTTATTTAAAAGTTCGGCTTTAGTGGAGCCAATTCCTTGCAGTAAATCTATTTTTGTTCCAAAAAAAGAGGACATAAAACAAAATTAAGCGATTGGAACCTAAAAACTATAAATAATCTTAATTTTGCTATGTTAACACAAATACAAACAATCTTCTTGCTAATAACGGCACCAACTAAATGAATCTATTTTATCAAAACCATATAGCTGAACTCAAAATACAACAAAACCTTTTAGATAAAAAATATAAAAGGACTTCTACCCTTCGCTTAAGTCTATTGGTTTTTGGATTAATTGCTATTGTGAATGCCTTTCAGCTTCATTTCATTTTTGGTTCTACATTAATCATATTGTTTTTAGGCGGATTTTATTATTTAGTAAAATTCCATGAAGGCATTGAAAACGAACTAGCTTTAAATGTAAATGAACAAAAGGTTTCAAAAAATGAACTGTCGGTTTTAAAAAATCACTTATCGAATGAATATGAAAATGGTAAAGAATATTCGAATAGTCAACATCCGTTTAGCGATGACCTTGATTTGTTTGGTGAAGGCTCCGTTTTCCAGCTTATTAATCGAGCAAAAACCAAAAAAGGGAATGACCTTTTGTCAGACCAAATGTTAACTATTGACCAAAATGCTGAACAACTAATAGAAAGACAAAATGCTGTAAAAGAACTGGAGCTAAATACGGTGTGGCGTTTGAAATTTCAGGCTTCTCTATTCGGAGTTAAGTATGCAGAAACTTCATTCTCCGAACAAATGAATACACTAAAAATGCCTCCAAAATTAATTTTTGGAAGCTTTTTGAAATGGTACGGAAAATTACTTCCACTCATCTGGCTTCTGATAGTTGGAATTGGTGCTTATTGGTTTTTAGAAAATTTAGGATATATTATTTTTGGAGTTTTTCTTATTAATTTTTATTTGGGGGCTTTAAATAAAAAAACCACAGAAGCTTATCTTGAAAGTGTGGCAGTTTCTGGAAGAGCACTAAACAGTTATGCACAAGCTGCCGAACTTATTGCCAACCAAGAATTTAAAGCAAAAGCCTTAAAACAAGCTTTACTCTTATTTCCAAGTTCAAGTTTAAAATCAAAAAACCCAATAAAGGAATTTGCAAGTATTATTAAAAAATTAGAAACTAGAAAAAACATGCTTGCGGCTATTTTTTTAACCATCTTTAAACCTTTTGAGCCTATAGAAACCATTAATTTGGGGGAATGGACAAAAAAGAATCCAGATTTTTTCAAAAGAATTTTTAACACAATTGGTCAGTTTGAATACTTTGGAAGTTTGGCAACTTTGCATTTTAATCAACCCAATTGGACATTTCCGGTTTATCATCAGAATGAAAACCGACTGTTAAATTTTACTCAAGTAGGTCATCCACTAATACGAGGGCACAAAACCGTTTGCAATGACTTTGAATTAAATTCTAATAATTTATTGAATCTAATAACAGGTTCCAACATGTCCGGAAAAAGTACGTTTCTTCGTACCTTAGGCATTAATTTGATTCTAGGAAATTTAGGTTCTCCAGTATTTGCCACTAAAATGGAATGTTTTATGGGTTTGAGCCCTGTTTGTTATATGAGAATCACCGATTCGCTAAATCAAAATGCATCCACTTTTAAAGCTGAAATAGAGAGAATTAAACTAGTGCTATTGGCCTTGGATTCTAAAAAAAAGCATTTGTTTTTAATTGACGAAATGTTGAGAGGTACCAATTCAGAAGACAAAATGGTAGGTTCCATAGCCCTTTTAGAAAAACTTGTACATAGCAAAGCACCCTCTTTGGTAGCCACACATGATTTAAGACTAACCGATATTTCAAAAAAATATCCAAGTAAAGTTAAAAACTTTTATTTTGAATATTCCTCAGAAAACGGCGACTTAAATTTTGATTATCTCATAAAAGAAGGCATTTGCAATAGTTTTAATGCCTCATTACTATTGGCTAGTATTGGTTTAGATATGAATACTGAAAATCAAAAGTCAATCTAAACTTTCAAGAAGAGTTTTTTGATTACCAAAAATTTTAGTTACAATAGCACTTTGATTCAAATGTCCATAAAGATGTGGAAACAATTCACCATTTGAAGCTTTTTCAAATTTCATTTCAGCACTTAGCAAGTCTTCATTAATGCTTAGCAACAATAAATCTTCTTCATTTACATAATACCTTTCCAAAACTCCAGCAACTTGGTCTTTTGTTGAGAAATGAATGAACCCTTCTTTTTCGTATTCTTCTGGGAAATAGCTATCAGAATTTTCAAATTTTTTCCAATATTCCTTTTTTATTATATGATATACCATTTTAGTTTTCAAATAAAATTTAAGCTTTGAAGCAAAGTACTTGTTTTATTAACAATTTTAAAAAAATAATTATTAATTTAAATAAAATTCTTATTTTTATTGCTACTTAACAATTTAAGCCATGAAACGATTATTTACATTCTTGCTCTTATTAAATTTTTCAAGCCTTGCTCAAAATGTTGATTTAAAAAAAGGCTTAGTTGTTGACTATCCAATTATTCATGGAAAAACATTCGACATAAGCATAAACAGCAATCACGGCCTCATAGAAGGAAACCCAACTTTTGTGAGTGATAGATTTGGAAATCCAAATGGGGCTATTAAGTTCAATGGCTTAAATGATGCATTTTCTGCTAAAAACTCAAGCTCCATAAATATTTTAAATAAAACCAATGCCATTGCTATTTCTGCTTGGATTTACATTGAGGACTTTGGGCAAAAGGGTGTTTTTCCTATTTTGACTAAGGCTACCAATTTCTCCAAAAATGGAATCTCTTTTGAAATAGATAGTTTAGGTTTTGTATTGCTAATTGATGGAATCCCTGCTTTCATATTCGAATTTTCACTTGTTGAATTTAAAAAAAAATGGCATCATATTGTAATTAATTTAGTGTTACGAAATGAAATAGAAGGAAGCTTTTATCTTGACGAAAAAGGGGGCACATTCAATTCTGAATATAAAACTTCGCTTTCAAATTCAGGAGTGGATTTGTATTTTGGAAAAGTTAAAAAAATGAATGAAAATATCCCGGAGGTTATTTGGGCCAATGGAATGATGGATAATATTAAAATTTATAATAGAATTTTAAATGAGAATGAAGTAAAAGCACTATTTGAATTAGACGACAACAGCCTTAAACTTCAAAGTAAATACGCTATTTCAACCATTGATTCTTTAATGCTAGCTTATCAAAAAATTATTCAGGAAAATATTGTTTCTAAAACCGAACAACTTCCGAAAAATAAAACTCAATTAGACGCTATTAATGAAATAAAAGGTAGTATGCTAGAATTACCAATGGATCGAAATGATTTTAAAAGTGATAATAGTGTTAATCGAGGTGTAACAGAAATAGAAAGCGGCTCAGACAATTTTGAAGTTGGCAAATATTACGCCTTGATAATTGGAAATAACGATTATGAAGACCCTGAATTAGTGGATCTAGATAACCCGATATCTGATGCTAAAAATTTATTTAATGTAATAATTAATAATTATAATTTTGAACTGCCTGACCTAAAACTTTTAGAAAATGGCACCCACGAACAAATTACAGAGGCCTTAGATTATTTTCGAAAAACTGTAAAGCCCGAAGATAATTTTTTAATTTTTTATGCAGGACATGGATATTGGGATTTGAAAAATAAACTAGGTTATTGGCTACCAATTGATGCCAAAAAGATAAACACAGCCCGATGGATTTCCAACAGTAATATACAAGACTATATGAAAACCATAAACTCAAAACATACTCTTTTGATTACAGATGCATGTTTTAGTGGAAGTATTTTTAAAACTAGGGCTGCTTTTGCTGATGCTCAAAAATCCATTATTAAACTTCATGAACTTACTAGCAAAAAAGCCATGACTAGTGGAAGTTTGAAACCAGTTCCAGACGAAAGTGTTTTTTTGAAGTTCTTGATAAAAAAGCTTACCGATAATAAGGACGATTATCTACCTTCAAATAAATTGTTTACAAGTTTAAATGAATCAGTGATGAATAATTCTGATACCACTCCTCTTTATGGAGTAATTCAAGATAGTGGTGATGATGGGGGGGAGTTTATTTTTATAAAGCGGAAATAAACATAGTTAAAAATGGCTCTCAAATTATTATAATAACAGTACATTTTCAAAATATTTTATCTAAGAATTCTAACCATTCAAAGAGCCCCTTTCGATGAAATACTCATCCATTTTTTGTCTTCTTTTAAGTTTTACTGTTTTTGGACAGCCAAAGCCCAAAATTTTGGTAATGCTTGCAACCGATGTAGTAGATGCCACTTATGGAGTAAGCACATTTGGAAAAATTCAAAAAATAGCCCAATCTTTTAATCAAATAAAAAAGTCGCTTGGCTATGATTTAGAATATAAAAGTTGGACCCGATCCCAATTCGAGCCTTCTATAGTTTCAAGCTACTTAAAAGACCCCCTGCTAAAAATAAACGAAAACGACATCTTGGTTTTTTATTATATAGGTCGTGGTGCGTATAAAACATCCGCAGATAAAAATCCTTCTCTGGAATTCAGAAATAAAGATAAAAAAATTGAATTACAAGAAATAAAAAATCAATTGAATACTAAAAGAGGTCGTTTAAAATTAGTTATGGCCGATTGTTATGAAAGTTTCCCCAAAAGTAGAGGGGCCGAAGATTCATTAGATGTAATCAAAAGGAACGATTCTACTGCCATCTGGCTTGGAATTAATGATTTTGAAAAAGAAGATTACGAAAAACAAATGCGAGCATTTTCAAAACTTTCCTTTGAAGAAAAGGCCTATTATATTTGGACTAAGGAAGTACTATTTAATGAATTAAATAAAGCGATTGAAGATACTACAGATTTTGGGGTTCGAGACGAGCGAATAACTATGCAATTAAAAAGGCTTTCGGAATATCCCAAAATAGGCTTTCCTAATGAAAAAAAAGCACTACTAAGTAGGTATGAATTATTACCATCAGTAAATTCAAAATCTATCATAGAAATCCATAGAAACTTCGATTGCGTTATTGATAGCCTTTTTAAACTACGTAATATTCTTTCAGAAAATGTTCCATTAAATTTGTATTTAGATAGCTTAATTACTATTCCAATTTATGTTGAAAAAGACCGTGGGATTGAAAAAGTTGAAAATTTTAATGATCTTATTATAAGAAAACTGTTTTTTTCCACTTGTGGGCAAGTTTCAATCTCCCAAGGTGTTAAAACCTCAGCATACAACAAGATGGATTACACCTCTTCTTTTTATAAAAATTTGTCTATTTTAACGGATATTAATGAAATTCAAAAAATTGATAATTTAAAAATTGATAATCTGCTGATCCCCACTATTCGAACATCGGGTTTTGAAATAAATAAAAACGAAACAGAATGCCCAAGTGCTCAACCAAACGAAATCTTTTTTTTACCTAAAAACATTTTTACAACGGAAGAAATAGAAAACCTTTTCAATGATTATATAAGTACAAAAAACCAAAATTTGAAGACAATTTTAAAAAATAGAATAATTGAAAGTTTTGAAAAAAAAGCAGTTGTAGAAGTAAAGAAAAATAGATTTTCCCCCAATACAATGCCAAAAATTGAAAAATCGAGCTTATTGGATTATCTTTCAGAAGTGGTAAAATCAAATGTTAAAATGGTAGAATTACCAATGGAAAGAGTGAGAAGAAATGAAAATTTCAGTAAACTAATATCAGTTTTAATAGTAGAAAATTAAAATGAAATTCTTATATTTATTAAGCATTATTCTTAGCTCTATCTTTACATTTAGTCAAGGATTGGTAGTAAATTCTAGCACTTATTCCACAATACCAAAAAAAATTGCCGCTGATTCTTTAACTCTTTCTAAACTACCCAAGAATGTAGATTTGAGCAAATATGTACCTAGCGTAATCGACCAAGAGGAATATGATATTTGCGTGCCTGTTTCTACGACATATTATCTGCGCACAATGCTTGAAGCAATTAAAAAAAAAGTTACTAATAAAAGAAAAATAGATGCTCTTCGATATTCTCCTTCCTATATCTATAATTTAATTAAACCCGACGCTTTAAATAAAGATTGCAAAGGCGACACCTATTTTGAGCATGCTTTTGAAATGTTAAAGACCCAAGGCACCTTAAAATTTTCTCAGCAATCCTATATTGATTGTAGGCCAAATTCTAAGAAATTAGTGGACCCAAAATCTAGAATTTTAGATTATACTCGCCTTTTTGATCTAATAGATAATGAAAGTAAAGTAAATTCAACCAAAAAAGTATTGTCAGAAAATAGCCCATTGGTAGTAGGTTTACAAATTTCTGTTAACTTAAAAAAACTAGGTCGATTGAGTTGGATTTGGCATAAAATAAAGGCGTTCTTTGGTTTTGAGGATAAAGAATTCGCCTTATGGAAACCCAACAACTCGGATATAATTGAAGGTCATGCAGTTTGTGTTGTAGGATACGATGATAAAAAATTTAAACGAAATGGAATTTTTAAAGGGGCATTTAAAGCCGTAAATAGTAGAGGTAAAAGATGGGGCGATGATGGATTTTTTTGGATTCTGTATGAAGACTATGAAAGACTGGCAAAGCAGGCCTATCAAGCATATCTACCTGAAAACGAAAATCTAAATGTTTCATATTCTGGAGAAATAGCCTATTTAACCGATATTTATGGTGCTGTAGAAGAAGTTTCAAATTTAAGAAACGCTTTCAATAGTCCAGTTTATAGCTTAAACGCTCGAAATGAAGCCGAAGTTGAGATAAATTTATCACGAAGTAACCAAGACATACTTACTGCTTTTACAATCAAAGAGCCGATTGTTTCCAATACATCAGTACGATATGCTGTAAAAACAACAAATCAATTTTATATGTATGTATTAAATGAAAATGTAGAAGGAAAATCTAATGTAGTTTTTCCTTTAGAATACGATGGCATGAGCGAATTTGTAAGTAAAAATAGTAATTTCATTTTACCGATCGATTCTAGTTCTAACAATAAATGGCAAATTACAGGAACAAAAGGGTTGGAAAAAGTCGCTTTTTTGTTTTCAAAAGAAAAAATTGACATATATTCAATTGAAAAACAGCTAAATAATTGGAATGGCATTTCTTTAGACCAAAAACTTATGAAAGTTTTTAAGGAAAAAATAATTCCTTTAGAAAAAATTAAACTGGATAAAAAAAATAAGAAAAAAATGAAATTCTCGGTTTCAGGAAAATCTAGTAATTCTGGTTCAATTATTCCAATTCTTTTTTCTTATAAACATGTTTGATTTTAATAAAAATTATAAAGCTTTAAATCGAGTAGGAAGTAAGTGATTATTTCACTTACTGTGCTCTCACACCACCCTATGTGCCGTTCGGCATAGGGCGGTTCGTAAAGTTACTAAGTTTTGAATAAGTTTGGCTGAAAGTTTTGAGATTCATCTTCTCAAAATATGAGTTGGTTAGCGTTCGTTGAAGGATTGGACTTCTGGATATTCGCCAGTAACCCTTTCGAGTATTCGCAAATTCCCATGCCTTGTATTTCTCTATCCCTAATTTTATTAGGTTGTTGAACTTGGCTCTTATCTTCTTCCAATCTTTCCAGTGACCCATTCTGAGCCTTCTACGCAGCCACTCCTCCAGTACTTGACAATGTTTTCTTTATATCTGCAAGCCTAAAGTAACCTACCTAGCCTATTGTTAGTTGATTTAACTTATTTATTCGTTGCTCCATACTCATTGCATTGCTCCTACTGGTGAGTTTCTTTACTTTAGCTTTTAGCCTTTCAAGTGACTTAGGATGAATTCGAACCGCAACCTCTTTCTTCTTTTGATA
>JANOMP010000218.1:0-3077 GCA_031420365.1 Cytophagaceae bacterium | reverse complement strand
CAAGCTTTAGAAATATATCAAGCAACAAAATACCTACCAAAACCTTTCAGCATGAAAAAGTTTGTGTTACCCCAATAAAAAACATTAACACCTTAAGTCTATGACTACCAAGTACTTATGAAACCACAAACACAAGTCGGGGTAAGTTTTGTGTTTAATGGGGCACACCTTTAAACTCAACTCCTTTGCCCCTATGAACTTCTCGAGAAGGCAGGTTTATGAATGAAAAAAACGGATTTTAGACGTTCCCTTTACCAATGCACAATTTTTTACCTAAATCGTTCTATCACCTTGCCCAAAATTGGAATTTCATCTAAACTAAAGTTTTCGCAGATTCTTTTAAAAAGCGAAATTCCTGAATTTTCAATATTTGCAGACTTAGGCTCTAATTGCAGTAGAAGCTTATCATATATTTTGCCTTTGGGAAAATGTCTGCCATATTCCCAGTAACCTACCGTTACCTGGCTCACATCCATTTTTTTTGCAAATTCAGATTGACTCATTTTGTGGGCATTTCTATAAGCAGAAATCTGTGTGCCAAGGTTGTTTAATTTCATGTTTTTTATGGTATTTAATCTACGGGAAATATTGTAGTGTTGTTTTTGAGTTTTCAAATATAAAAACTATTTTTTTATTAAAAAAAATACTTATAATTTTTATAAGTTAGCGGAGTTATACTAACTAACTTATTATAAGTATTTTATGTATAATACGTTTTTTTTAAATTATAAGTTTTTTATAAGTATTATAAGTTTACTTATAATTTTTATAAGTGGAAAATTTGGAATTAGTATTTTAACCCTCCACTTTTGAATCATCAAACCGACGTAAACAATTGAAAAACAATTTTCTAAATACCTTCACCTTCCGATGGCTCGGAACTTAAAGCAACTCAATGTGCCTGTTACAGAAAGCAGTGCTTTAGAATATTTAGAAACCAATCCCGACGAGGCTAATTTTCATTCAGGATGTATTATAATTAAGGTTTTGCAAAACAAATTCATATAATTATTTTTAAACTTTTAATTTTAGATAAAAACGAAAAAAATGTTAGAGAGCTTTGGAGGATCAATTCTTTCAAGAGCGGAAATGAAAAATGTAATTGGTGCTGCAAGTGCAACTGCAGACTGTGGTGGAGGACAATCAGTGACTTGTAGTGGAACTGATTGCACCAGTAAGGATTATGATAGATGTTATTGTATTACAGCAAGTGGAGGAGTAGAGGCAAGACTTTGTCAAATTCAATAATTCTAAAAAATAAGAGGTGCTATATAAAATACAGTGCCCCTTATTATTTTAAGAACAGATATTTAAATCTCTTATATTTAACTTAGAATTAGAAATGCTTAAAATTTAAATAAAAAATACATGAAATTAAATAAACTTTTAAAATATCAAATAATTTATACCTTGTTTTTTTTTAAGCCAAATTTCATATTTTCTCAAGAAAAACTTGAGATTAAATTAAATAAAGTTAAAAGTACAAATGATATCGGTGGATTTGTTACACCAGTTCTTATCTCAACCAATTTTGAAGACTATAAAAGTTCACTCTTTAAAAGTCACCCTGATTCTACTTGGCTTGGGAAAATAGTTTTGGATAGAGAACAATATTGGTATCTATCTTCAAAAGAAGAAAATAACAAAAAAGAATATTTTCAAAAAAGATTAATTCAGTTTAAAGTTGATACTTCATCTTTGGTTCAAGAAAAAACGAAAAGTTTTGTAGGTTTATTAATCCATCTAAAAAATCAAAAAAAGACAATAATCTTAGATGCTAATAATAATCACGATTTTTCTGACGATTTTATATATAAATATCCCTATAATGAATTTACAGAATTACAAAAATACGAAGATTTCTCATTTCAATTTACTCAAAAAGTATCCTATGAAAAAGTTGTAAACAAAAAAATTATAGACCAACAGGAACTTATTCAAATTGTACCTTATTTAGGTGATTATCATTTTAGTACCGAATTAGAAAGACAAATTAGTGTTTATTTTAAAGTAAATTCTTTTTATGAAGGAAAACTTGAATTTAATGACTCAAACTGGGTAATATCTGCTGTAAACCAAAATAGTAATGGTTTAACACCCGGATGCTTTGATTTATTATTTAATATTTCCCCATTAGAAATAAAATTAAATAAATTCGATTGGGTTGATTGTCAGCAAGAAATAAAAGTTCAAAATATTGTTTTCGTTGTGGACAGTGTTTCCTTTAAAGATTCGATAGTCTTTTTATCACATCGAAAAGCACAATCATCAGATTTTGGCTGGAAGGTTGGTGATTATATTAAAGAGCCTTTTTTAAAAGAGAATGGTATAAAAATAAAAGCAGATAAGAAATATTATCTTATTGATTTTTGGGGTTCATGGTGTGGTCCTTGTTTAAAAGAATTACCAGAAATAATTGGATTGGCTAAAAACAACCCCAATATTGAAATAATATCTATAGCTTGTGAAAAGAATAAAAATGATTTTATTAAGTCTAAAAAAATTTTTGAAGAAAAAGATATTACTTGGACACAAAAATTTCAAATAATAGATTTACCTGAAAGTTTTCAGAGAAAATTGAATGTCAGGTATTTCCCTACTTCAATTTTTATTGATAGATCAGGGAAAATATTATTTAGAGAATCTGGTTTAGGAAACATTTCAAAATTAAAGAAGAAATTTCAATTAGATTAAAGGAAATTTAACTCCTGTTAAAAAATAATTATTGCGAAATTTTCTATTTTTTTTTCGTAACTGGTAACGATTTCTTAACCCACATTGCTCAGAACACTCGAAATATTCGATAAAAAAAAGTATTTTCATGAGATATTGATGTTTTTTTTGATAAATATCAATCTTTTTCGAACTTATAAAATTTCTATATCATTGATTGTGAACATTTTATATTTTTCGTTTTTTCATTTGTAGTACACAGGGGGGTTGACTTATTGGACTGCTTAGCATTACCTTTGTGGCATGTATTTCAAGGCAACATGTCGGGTAAATCCAGATACTAAAAAACTGGACGGTTATTACAGATTAGTGGAGAGCTATCGTAATAGTACTGGACGAGTGTG
>JANOMP010000217.1:0-1102 GCA_031420365.1 Cytophagaceae bacterium | reverse complement strand
TTTTTTATAGGTATGCACAGTTAAGAAGTGTAGCCCGATTTGTCAGTCTACTTGTCTATCCGTTTTCGCTATGTTGTCTTTTAAACTGTGACAACGGTATTATTGTTTAATAAGGGTAATTTTTAAAAAGGCATAAAAAATCCCTTACCCAAAAAATGGGGGTTCAAATATATATAAAAAATTAATCGAATCAGGAGCATTCTTTTGGAAAAAATAATTATTGTGACCGGGGTAGCTAAAAGCTCCACCACTTTTCTTTTGACAATGCTCTCAACTCAGGATTCTGATCGGGCTAGCATTGCTGCACGCACCAATTGATAAAACGAGCTTTCATTCGATTAATATTTTAATGCCTCAGGTATTTCTACCGTTAGCTTGTTTTCTTTTTTTATGGCACTAAAAATGGTGGATTCTGACTAACGTTTTTTATAATGGTTGATAGTCAGCTAGTTATAAATCCCAGTTCCTCATTAGTCAGTTCAAATTTAGCGATTTGTTTTTTGATTCTCTTTACCAAACCTAGTTTTCTTTTTTGGTCGAGGTATAAATATCCTTCGGGATTGACGTATTGTTGCCCTTTTGTAACCATGTTCCATATTATCACGGCTAGTTTTCTGGCGGTTGCTGATATGGCTGATACTCGCCCTTTTCTGAAATTTATCCTCATAAAAAAGTCTCGAAGCGGGGTCGATTCTTTAAGATTTCCGATGGCATTGGCAGCATTTCTAAGTGCAATTTTCATTCTTGTACTTCCTTTTTGCATTTTGCTGGATATTATTTTGCCTCCTGTCTTTTTGTTATCAGGTGATAGTCGTAAAAATGAGGAAAATTGCTTTGCATTTTGAAATTTTCTCATGCCTTCTAGTCCTATTTCGCTCATGAGGGTAAGCAGGGTTGAAAAACTAAAACCTTCTATTGCAAGCAGGTCGACTCCTTCAAAATATTGGTAGCCTATCAGGTTTAGGTCTAAATTTTTAGGTGTATTTTTATTGACCCTTTTGTGTGATTTTTTGTCAATGAAGTGCTGTTTTTTGTCATCAGAACTATTGATAACTTGATTGAGTATTTTTTCAATTTCTACATCACATTGTGTGATTTTTGA
>JANOMP010000216.1:0-7164 GCA_031420365.1 Cytophagaceae bacterium | reverse complement strand
GAAATGCAGCCAATGCCATCGGAAATCTTAAAGAATCAACCCCACTTCGAGATTTTTTTATGCGTAAATCCGGGCGGCGTTCCGCTTTCGAAAAGGGAGAGTTTCAGCTATCTCTGCCACTGCAAGAAAACTGGCTGTAATCATTTGGAACATGGTCACCAAAGGGCAGCAATACGTCAACCCCGAAGGATATTTATTCCTCGATCAAAAAAGAAAATTAGGATTAGTGAAAAGAATTAAAAAACAAATCGCTAAGTTTGATTTAAAAATAAAAGACTTCAAACTTTCAACTAGCTGATAATCAATGAGTATATAAAAACGTTAGTCAGAACCACAGAATATTCCCAAAATTTACAAGTTTTTAAACAAATTCAATCTATGAAAACTAAAACTCAACTCCGTTTTTTGTTATTTTTCAGTACTTTTTTTGCAATAATTTTTACTGAAAAATCCTTTGGTCAATTACCCGATAAAGGTTTGTCGATAGCCATAAAAGAAGAAGGCAAAAAAGTTTATATTGCCACTTGTGCTACTTGTCATAGCCAAAATACTACCTTGAAAAATGGTGGACCAACGGTGGCATTATTAGGCGGAATGACTCCAAAAGTCATTTATACGGCACTAAGTTCTGGCAAAATGAAAATGCAAGGCAGCACCATTTCTGACGAACAACGCAAGGCTGTTGCACAATTTTTAACCAATAAAACTTTGGTCGAAACTATCCTTCAGAAAGATGCATTTACTAATTTTTCTTTGTCAAAAAATGCAACCTATAAATCAGGTTGGGGAGGAAATTTGGAAAGTACAGGTTTTGAGAAAGAAAGCCAAATAAATGCACAAAATGTAGGCACATTGAAGGTAAAATGGACTTTTGCATTTCCCGATGGCACTCAAATCAGAAGCAAACCTGCCGTAGTAGGCGATTGGCTAATTGTGGGGTCTCAATTTGGCGATGTGTATGCTTTGCATAAAAAAACAGGCAAAATTGGTTGGCATTTTGAAGGAGGTATTGCCATCCGTGGGGCGATTTCTGTTGCTAAAAGTTCAAATGGAGAACTCCGAGTTTATTTTGCTGATTATGCCACAAACGTTTATACTTTATCGGCGGCTACTGGCAAATTAATTTGGAAAAGTAGGTCGGGCATTCACCCACAATCTGCCAATACAGGCTCGGTGGCAGTCTATCAAAATACTGTTTTTGTTCCATTAACTTCCTTTGAAGTATTATCCGCAAAAGACCAAAATTTTGATTGTTGCTCATCTTCTGGGGAATTAGTTGCTCTAAATGCCACAACAGGTGAGATAAAATGGCGACACAGAGTAATTACCGAAGAAGCAAAAGAAAGCGGCAAAAAGAAAAATGGAAAATCATTTTTTGGACCAGCGGGGGCAATCGTTTGGTGCAGCCCAACAATTGATACCCAGAGAGGTTTTGTCTATATCGGCACAGGCGAAAATTATACTGACCCGCCTACGAACACGAGCGATGCGATTCAGGCAATTGACATAAAAACAGGCAAATTAGTATGGAATTTTCAAGCAACTACGCATGATACGTGGAATTTGGCTTGTCCGGGCGAGCCAAACTGCCCCGATAAAGTTGGGCCTGATTTAGATTTTGGCATGGCTCCGTTGTTGATAAAAGCTGGTTTCAATGGCAAAGACATTTTGGTAGTTGGTCAAAAATCCGGCGTTGTTCATGCCCTTGAACCAGCAACAGGAAAGGTAATTTGGCAAACTCGAATTGGCAAAGGTGGAATGTTAGGCGGTATCCATTGGGGTATGGCAACAGATGGCAAAAATGTGTATGCCGCCAATGCTGACAATATTATTCCCATTGACACAAGAGATTCTACTCGCAAGGCTTCGCCAGGTTTGTACGCTATCAATATCAATAATGGCGAAATTATTTGGAAAGCCGCTACGCCCGAATGTCCAAAAGATAAAAATTGTATTCAAGCTAATTCTGCCGCACCATTAGCTTTGCCTGATTTGGTTTTTGCAGGAACACTCGAAGGATATATTCGTGCTTACGATTCAAAAAATGGAAATGTTTTATGGGAATTTGACACCGTTAAAGACTATGAAACCACCAACGGAATCGCAGGAAGAGGAGGCTCACTTGATGGGCCTTCGCCAGTGGTTTCCGATAATATGTTATTTGTCAATTCAGGCTATGGAAATTTTGGCGAATTGGCGGGGAATGTGTTAATTGCTTTTGAGTTGGGCAAAAAATAATTCAAAAAACTAAAAAATATATAACACTCTTAAAGTTGATGATAAGCTTTGGATAATCTTACGTGCTGACAAAAGTGCCTGCCGCCAACAACTAAGGTTTCGTTGGGTGCGTAGCACCAACAATGAAACCGATGTTGAACGAAATCTTCGTAGTTTTTCTCCGCTTCAACACTAGTCAATCTACTCTTATGGGTTTTTCGTTTATGCTTGGTTTTCTTTTTGAGCCTTTTAGCGGACTCTTTTTATGTGTTGCTGGGTAGATTTTATTAGTTTTTGGCTTATTCCTTTCATTTTCTGTTGTGTTTTGACATACCTTCCCTTACCCATGCTCATGACCGAGCTTGAGATTTTACTTTCGCCCACCTTTCTGAATACATGTTGGGCGGCCCGCGGTGGTCAAAGTTCAAAATCGGTCTTAGATTACCCACTTTGCAGCATGGACACGGTCTTTGTATTCCTTGGAATTTGGGCGGTAGCGGCTGTTTATCCCATAGCTTTTGCTGTAAATCTGGCAGCTTTTCGGCTTTCCAGCTGCTGCTAAGTATTCCAAAATTCTGCTTCTTCATGTAGCCTTTAGGCAGAATATGTAGGGCAAACCGCCGTACATATTCGCTGCAGCTTACCCTCATCAGCTTTTGCTTGTTTTCGTCTTTATAGTCTTTATAGCTGAATGTCACAGTGGTGTCGCTGATTTCTTGGATGCGATTGTTGCTGATGGCCATTTTGTGGGTGTATCGTATTCCCTCAAACACCCCCATCTTTCATAGGCTATAAACAATCCTGACCTTTGTATCAAAAAAACATATAATGACAAATGAAGAACAGATGTTCGGGATTTGTGATCAATATAAAAGATCGGGCTTGAGCCTTAAATCTTATTGCGAGCAAAATGCGGTAAATAGTCGCACGCTTCGGTATTGGCTTGGTAAAATGGATAAGGTCGTATCTACAAGAGGTAATTTTGTAAAGTTAAACAGTGAAAGTGTGTTTGAATGTAGATCCATCAGGCAGATTCTTGAAATAGAATATCCCAACGGCGTAAAAGTCAGAGCCAGCATTGATTTTGAGGTAGTTCGGAAGTTAATCGGTTTAGTTTAATGTTTTCTTTCAGCTCTTCGACATGTTCCGATAGTCAATGGAATACGACAGTTCGAACATTGCGAGCGTAGCGCTGTCGAAGCTAGATAAATTAGGATTTGTAATCCTGAATGGATAAATTTAATTTCATATTTGCACATTGCAAAATGGCATACGAATATAGAATAAAAGATCAACATGCAGTGTATTTTATTACTTCTACTGTCCACCAATAGGCTGATGTATTTACTAGAAAAGAGTATTGGGTCATTATAATTGAAAGTTTGAAGTAATTAAAAAGGACCACACTAACACAATTAGATTTTTATTTTAGGGAGTTAAATAGTTTCATTACTTATCTTTGACTCAAAATTGAATTGAATATATGACAAGTGAGGAGTATTTAGAAATTAGAGAAATAGCTAAGCATTTGGCTGTTAAAATATTTAAATGGGGACAAGGTAAATTTGACTATTTGTCTTATGCAAGCAAACTTGGATTAGTTTCAAATGGGACTTTAATGTTTGATGACGATTCTGATACGGATAATATGCAGGATTATATGATGTATAATTCAAAATATAAAGGTACACGGATTTTAGATTTGTTTTATGATTCAGAAGTTGAGTTAGATGACATAGAAGAATTGATACTTGAAGGGATGGTTAATTCTGAAATGTCAATATTTGAGATTGTTGATATTGATTCTGATAGTCAAAGGTGTCGGATTTATTTAAAGGACATTATGAAATTAGACACCTATGAAGTAATAAACTTTGGATTCTCACAAACTGGGGTAGTGGGTATGGTAATTTGTGCTCGGTTGATTGAATTAGAGAATGGTCTGCATATGACATCTGGAGCAACATTCGCATTTGATTCATTAGCAAAAGAAAGGCTTTTGTCTGATTATTCATTTGAGAAATTTAAACGTAGAAAAAGACTTAATTCCGATGATTTATTCTTGTTTTGTAATAAAAAGAGTAAAGTGTACGGTGAGAGAGTGAAACATTTAGATTACAATGAAAATTAACTGGTGCCAATAACGTATATAAAACATTTGGTAGTCAGTGGGTTATCGAGCGTTTCAGCCCGTATCAAAAGTAGTTGTAACTTGACAGTGAAGTGCTTCGAAATGCCAAACGTTTTATATACGCGTACGTTAGCGGTCAGTTTAAACGACACAGCACAGACAAAAAACAATAAACGAAAAATGGGACTAAAAATTAGCACAATAGCAGGACTTCCAGAAAACGAAGAGAGAAGTTATTACTTATACATTTTGTACTACTATAATTGGGACGAACCTATTAGTAACACTTTGTGAAATAGCTTTGACAAAATTGCAGCGTTTGCAACTCAAAATGACTCTGTTCTTATTCAAGGGATTCCTGAGAGTCATTTCCATTCGGAACTTATGTCGTGGGAATCTATAAATTGAATTGACCCGAAAGATTTGTTTCCAGCATTAATGATTACGACAATTCACCCAAAATATTTTTTAGACGGTAACGACAAACAACTAATTGGCGGTAAAATTCCTGAAGAAAAATTGATGTTTATTGAAATCGTAAAAGTTTGCAAGATTAGTCAGTAAACTATCAATAACTCATAACAATCAAAAGTACTAAAATTATGGCCAAAATATACAATTCTCAATTTTTGTGTTTAAATAGCATAAAAAAATATTTAAATGAGAAAAACGACATTCCAAAGAAAACTAAGAAAATCGCATCGATGGCTAGGCCTTATGTTGGGTATTCAATTTTTGTTTTGGACAATCGGAGGATTATATTTTAGTTGGTCTAATATGGATGAAATACATGGCGACCACCAAAAAGCTCATATTCACCCTTTAGGAAGCAATTTGCAATTAACCAATCCTCAAAACATCATTCAAAAAATAAAAGAAAAAGATACCATAAATTTTGTATTTGACATCAAACTCATACAAGTATTTCATAAACCCCTATATCAAATCATCTATTCGGCACAGCATGATAGGGCCAAAAAAACACAATTGGCCGATGCCCAAACGGGAGTTATGCGACCTCCTCTTTCCGAGAATGAGGCTGTAAAGATGGCCAAAGAGGCTTTTTCGACTAATGCAAAACTTGAAAGTGTAGCGTATTTAAAAAATACAAGCGGACACCATGAATACCGTGAACAGCCCTTACCTGCCTATGCAGTTACTTTTTCCCATCCTAGTCACACTACAGTTTATGTGGCTTCAGAATTGGGCAGTGTTCAAAAGTTCAGAAATAACAAATGGCGAGTTTTTGACTTTTTATGGATGTTGCACACAATGGATTATCAAAGCCGCGACAATATTTCGAACTGGGTACTAAGAGCCTTTTCCGTTTTAGGTTTATTAACCATAGCTTCTGGATTTACCTTGTTTTTTGTGACCTACCGTAAATCAAAAAGTTAAATTCCCCTCTTCGAAATAGTAAAATCCCACGATCTTCGACATGTTCCGATAGTCAATGGAATACGGACAGTTCGAACATTTCGAGCATAGCTCTGTCGAAGCGAGGTAGTTTAGGATTTGTAATCCTAATAAACATAATTTATTTCTAAAATGAATTTGATTTTATGGCATACCAATACCGGATAAAAGACCAACAAGCAGTTTATTTTAATACATCAACTGTTCACCAATGGGTCGATGTATTTACAAGAAAACATTATTCGGATATTTTGTTTGAAAGTCTTAAATACTGTCAAAAAGAAAAAGGATTGAAAATAAAGGCTTGGGTAATTATGAATAAGCATATTCACCTTATAGTTCAGTGTAAAAAATTGCCTTTAAGTGATATAATAAGAGATTTTAAAACCAGGCTGGCGAACCAGTTTACCGCAAATCAAATTATTCGTGCAATTGAAAATAATGCTAAGGAATTAGGAAAAAGTGGCTACTTTGGTTGTTGAAAAAGAAGGAATCGGACTGGCGACCCAGATTTTGTTTTGGGAAGAAGGCTATCATGGAGAAGAAATTTATTTGGAGGAGTTTTTTATGACTAAACTCAAATATATTCACATGAATCCAGAGAGGGCTGGTATAGTTTTGAAAGAAGAAGGATATTTAAATAGTTTTGCGGTGATTATTATGTAACCAGAAAAGGTGAGATTGAATTGTCTAAATTATAATTTCGGATTAGAAATCCTCCCTATCTAGCTTCGACATCGGGAAGATGTCGAAGAGCGGAGGAGAGTTTCGGCTATCTCTGCCACTGCAAGAAAACTAGCAGTAATCATTTGGAACATGGTCACCAAAGGGCAGCAATACCTCAACCCCGAAGGATATTTATTCCTCGCTCAAAAAAGAAAATTAGGATTAGTGAAAAGAATTAAAAAACAAATCGCTAAGTTTGATTTAACTAATGAAGAACTAGGATTTGTAACCAGTTGATTATCAAGAAGTATAAAAACGTTAGTCAGAATCCCATATTTTTGGGCAAAAAAAAGAAAATTAGCTAAGGGATGATAATCTAATAGCTTTAAAATATTAATCGAATGAAAGCTCGTTTTTACAATTGGTGCTATATGAAATAAAAGCCTGATCACAATCCTGAGATGGGAGCATTGTCAAAAGAAAAGTGGTGGAGCAATTAGCTACCCCGTTCACAATTGTTATTTTTTCCAAAAGTATGCTCCTGATTCGATTAATTTTTTATATATATTTGAACCCCCATTTTTGGGTAAGGCATTTTTTATGCCTTTTTAAAAATTACCCTTATTAAACAATAATACCGTTGTCACAGTTTAAAAGACAACATAGCGAAAACGGATAGACAAGTAGACTGACAAATCGGGCTACACTTCTTAACTGTGCATACCTATAAAAAA
>JANOMP010000215.1:0-5614 GCA_031420365.1 Cytophagaceae bacterium | reverse complement strand
AGCGATCAACACGTCTTAAAGCTATTTACCGATAAAGATTACAGTAAGCTGGCAAAAACCTAAAACTAACTAATAATAAAGACTTTACGAATATTACAGGACTTATAAAAAACAAGTCAGAGGGATTCCATACACAAAAACGCATAAAATAGCTTCGCAAAAAGTATAAATGAAAAATAATGCAAGAAATAAAAAACCAAATACAAATTATGATAGAATACCAGAAAAAAAGGTATTGAAAATGCGGAAATTGTCAAAAAGTATAAAATAATTGTATAGATTTACAAAACAAGAACTGCTGGAAAATAACCTTGCGGATTTTAGGTATGATAGTTCATTGTCGAACATTGTTCCAACTGCCCAGCCCTTTTGTCTTGCTAATGAGGAGTAAGAGGTCGCAATAAAACCACCAATGCAAGCCATTGTAAGTATGAGAAATTTTAAATAGTCCATTCTGTCTGTCGTTTTAAAATTGGTGCTAACTTGTTTATACCCGCCACACCCTATCGCTTATCTACCCGTTTCGAGGTAGATAAGCGCCATAGCATGGCGGTTATCTCTTTGTCAAATGTAATCATATTTATCATAAAGTATCGAAAGGCGATGTTGTTTTTTGAATACTTTTTGTGCTCACATGGGTATAAATTTCGGTTGTTTTACTACTAAGTATCCATGGCAATTTTCCTATTGTTCGTTTTCATAGTTAAACGAATGCAATAAAACATAGCTTGGAAAGGCTGCGGAGAACAATCTAAACCATTTAGCAATCATTAGATAAAGTTTTTACTGTCCCAGAACTTATTCGGATCTATCTTCGCATTTGGATTTTCAGTAAGCTGTTTCCGGTAAGTTTTAATCTGCTTAATAAATCCGGTTGACCACTTGGCATGATTGTTCTCTATATCATCAAGGTCAATCAAATCGTAAATATTTATCCATTCCTCGTCAATTAATATCTCAAGTAAAGGATTAGGGAGATACATTCCTAATTGAAGCCTGACAAAAAGTTTTTTGTTATATTTTTCCTCTTTGTTAAGTTCATTTTTAGCAAGTATACTTGACAGATATGGGCGCTTCTGCCTGTATTCTGGTACAACCTGAGTGGAAAGTCCTTCAAAGAAGGTGGCAAAGTCTAACGTTTGAAAAGCAGGCTTTATAGCCATTTTTCTCATGTACCAGCTATTGCCCATACTTGTTGCCCTGATCAAATGCGTGCGTAATACCGCAATCATAAAGTTTAGCATTAAAAACTCGGCCTGGTGATTATCTATCTTGATCAGACGGTTATCTATTTTTACTTTAATGCTTTCGCCTTTCAAAACCTGGTAAAAACGATTAATCACCCTTTGTTTAAAATCAGCATCCAGGTATGCTTTTAAAATACCTAATTGTAAGGGGTTCCTTCCGAAATTATCAGTCAGGTTTCTTTTTGCACCATTTTCTACTAAGTAATTTATTATTTTCTCAGATCCATGCGATACGGCAAGCATAAAGGGAGAAAGGTTCAGTTCATTACGGTAATCAACTCCATATTTCTGTAGTTTAGGCTGTAAAGCTTTTACATTATCCTGCTGATATTCGGATAACATCCTTTTCAGAATATTTTTCCCATCCTGCTCCCATCGTTCTGCCGGGCGGTATTTTAATTCGGCAAGTTGTGTGAAATAGCTTTGTTCGCCATAATAAAGGGCATATTCAAAAAGGCGATCTTTGGCTTTCTTATTAAAAAGATCTGGGTTAAGCGCCTGTTTAACCACTTGCTTTAATCCATTGCGCGTAGTAATTTCCCATGGTACAGGCTGCAACTGTAAGATTTGCTGACGGATAGCATCGGCTTGTTCCTGCTTGCCTTGCATTTCCAGACGCCTGGCCTCCCTTTGCCATTCTTCTTTACTCGAACGCTGGTCTTTTACTGATGATTGTTGTTTAAAATTGGTTAAGCCCAGTAAGGAAAGCAATTCATGCTTTTTATTAGTTTCAATAACATATAAGTTTTTTACAGCACGGGTTATGCCTACGTAAAGTGAATTAACATAGAACTTATATTCATCCAGAGATTTATCTGCTTTATCTTTAGCCCTGGAGAATGTTATGTTTTCTTCCTGCAGGTCTTCTGCTCTTACACCATTGGTTAATTCTCTGAATTCTTTATCATAGCCGGAAATGGCATTAAACAATATGATATTTTCATACTCCAGCCCTTTAGCTTCCTGGATAGAAAATAATAGGGGCGTTTGAAAAAAAGCTTTAGCAGCAGCTTTATCTTCATTACGCAATACTAAAACGGCAAAGTGTGTGGAGTGCCGGGTTTTCTGATTTAGCTCGGTCTTTATTTTGGGGACATTTTCCAAAAACTCCACTTCGCCAGTATGCCTTGAATTAGGTTTTACCAGATAGGTGCTTTCTTTGTCGATAGAGCCGAACCGGGCATTTTTAATCAATAACAACTGGTTGGCAATTTTTGTTACTTCGGGGGTATTACGGTAATTGGTAGCCAGAACCCTGATGATATTGGCTTTCAGATCCTGTTTGTAAAACAGTGTTTTAACCTGCGACCAGGAGAAAAAGTTAGGATGTACTATCTGATTTGAGTCTCCGCAGAGGATAAAATTTGCAGGGTTATTCAGTGAACGAAGGATCAGCATCAGCTGAACATTTGTTATGTCCTGTACTTCATCTACCACCACATAATCATACCGGGGTTCAATACGGTCAAGTAGCTGGTACGATATTAAATTGCTGTCGAAGAATGTACCCTCTTTGAGCCATTCCAGATACTTCCCAAACAGATCATATACCTGCTGCCGTTCTGATGAAGAAAAGATAGATTGCTTAATACCTAAAGAAAGGTAATCTTGTAAAGACAGATAGGGCTTATCAATAACAGAACCCGTTATTACTCCCTTAAATTCTTCAAAAATCTTGTAGGCATCTTTTATTTTATGGCTTTGACTGTATCTGGATATCCATTGTTCAAAACTGCGATAATCAACCTCTTTGCCTTTAGGAACTTCTATAGTAGACAGGTACTCATAAAACGACAGGAACTCTACTTCCTGTTGCGGATTTTCGTAGTCGAAAGAAGAATAGAGCAGACTTGCATTTTCAACCAGATAGGAAGATAAAGTGGTATATAGTATTCTTCCTGTAAGAGTTTTAAATTTCTCTAAGGTCAATGCTGTTTTACCGCTTCCGGCCGAACCTATAATGATAACCGGAACCGTAAGATTTAATATTTCTTCCTGCTTATCATCAAAAGACAGAATCTTATCTAAGATATAGAAAGATTTTTTACGGGGATTTATATATCCTATAGGGGTGTTTTCCTCTGTGCTGATATCTTTCTCATTTATTACCGGCACAAGTTTAGTATCGTCGATAACAGCACCGTTAAGAAATTTTGATTTTTCATAAGCATGATTAAGGATGACTTCCAGAATTAACAAATATTTCTTTCCCTCAAAAGTTCTAATGCTGAAGAGAAGTCTATTGGTATCATCTAATTTTGCCCGGTAAAACCCGGTATTAGGCATTTTTTTGACATCTGCAGCCCGAAAGTTACCTTCTTCTAATAGAATAATTACTTTCCTAACCTTATCGTTAAGCTTGCCAGGCTCTAAATTATTGTATGATAATACGTTCATTTTAAAATTATATTTCTACAGACAAATGTCCTGTTTGTTAAATTTAAATCAATAGATATTCTGTGGCCATACATAAGAGAAAGTGCTGTACCTCCAACCAAGGCATAGTTTTGAAACTCTGGAATTCTTAAAAGCTCCTCTAATAAGGAAAAAGTGTCGGGTTCGACTGTCTCAAGGTGTAGCATCTAAAGTCGGTTAAGGATTTATCTATTGCCGCACTCGCCAAATACATTGTATTTTCTGGCAAAAACTTGGCATTAAGCAAAGCTTCAGGTACTTTCTCCACGCCATAATATTTGAAGCAATTTCTGATATCAGGTACATCGCCACGTTCAAACACACGCTGAATCACGAAATTGGCTTTTTTGCCGTAATCGATATTTTCGAAAACCACATCCCAGAAAATACGTTTGTTGAAAATTGGTTTTTCCATAAAGCAAATTTAGGATTTTTTGGGAGAAAATGAAAATTGAATTCCTCTGTAATTTTTTTTTACTATTTTTATTTGGTTGAATTTTGATAGATTTGTATAAAATAAATTCAAAGATGACAATTGCATCAGCTCAAAAGGAAATAATGTTGGAAATTTCTCAGATTCAAGACCTTGAAACCTTGGAAACGGTAAATTTTTATCTAAAAAACAGAATTATGCCTAACAATTTAACTGAAAATCAATTGAGTATATTAAAGGAAAGTGAAGCACAATACCAAAGAAAAGAAGTAAAAGACAACACAACTTTGATAAACGAACTCGAAAAATGGCTAGAAGAAAAGTAATTTGGACTAAAAATGCTGAATTATTATTTAAGGAAATCCTAAACTTCTATATTGAGAGAAACAATAACACAACGTACAGCAAAAAACTTCTTCAAAAAGTAAAATCCTTAACCAAAAAGCTCTCTAAGGTTCCTTTTTTAGGTTTCGTAATAGAAACTACAAATTACAGGGAAATAGTTTTTGACCACTATTCAATCATTTATTCAGTTTCAGAAACTGAAATTGTGATTAAATTGATTTGGGATCAAAGGCGAAATTCTGATTAATTGAGGCTTCTTTAAAATTATTTTTTTTTAAAAAAAGAATTGAATGGATTGTTTTACTTCATTACAATATTATTTAACCTTCAGCCAAATTTCTGGTAAAAAAAATGAATAGGAAAACCACAAGGTTCACAAAACGACAGGTATAAAAAATAATCTTTGAGCTGCGGTGCTGGCTGTAGCCATTTTCGGGTCTGACCTGCGGTCTGAGCAAAAAAATACTAAAAGGTTTTTATAAAGTATCGCCTTGTGAACTTTGTGTAAACCCTTGTGTACTTTGTGGTAAAAAAAACAGAATAGTAAACCACAAAGGGCACAAAGGAAAACCACAAGGTTCACTAAGCTATATGGGTATAAAATTATTCTTTGATGCTGGCTGTAGCCATTTTCGGGTCTGACCTGCGGTTCGACAAAAAAAGTACTAAAAGGTTTTTATAAAATATCGCCTTGTGAACTTTGTGTAAACCCTTGTGTACTTTGTGGTAAAAAAACAGAATAGTAAACCACAAAGGGCACAAAGCTATGGATATAAAAAATTTGTTTAGAGCAAACCAAATAGGGGTAACAGACACAAAAAAATTTCTCTTTAGGTTAAATAAACTTTTTGCCTAGTTCCCAATAATATCCGCTGAGCTATTTTTTTGTTGACTATTAGATTCTCATCGATTTAAAATGAATTTAATTTATTTCATGTTTAAAATAATTTTAACCATGAAGTAGTAAACTTTTCCAATTTATTGTAGGCCCACCTAGGACTCAAAAAAAATAAAATCTTACCTTACAATCCTATTTAATTTGATAAGAAGAGTCCCCAAAAGAAGACTCTTCTATGACATAAAATTATTTTAGTGTCAAATTACTAAGCCCCATATTCCAAAATATAAATCCATAGATGTCTGCCATGGTTTCAATGTTCTTTTTGGTGTTGGA
>JANOMP010000214.1:0-9393 GCA_031420365.1 Cytophagaceae bacterium | reverse complement strand
CAGACCGCAGGTCAGACCCGAAAATGGCTACAGGCAGCATCAAAGAATAATTTTATACCCATAGCTTTGTGAACCTTGTGGTTATCCTTTGTGACCTTTGTGGTTTACTATTCTGTTTTTTTTACCACAAAGTACACAAGGATTTACACAAAGTTCACAAGGCGATACTTTATAAAAGTCTTTCTAAAAATAATATGACAATCAAAAAACATATTTAATTGCTCCTGAAATACAAATCAATTAAAAAATTGAAATATTAAGTCCAAAACGTAAAAGCATACTCAATAATGGAATTGCCTTTTTGTTTCTTAATTTAAATAATAACAAAAAATTCTTGAAATTCCTTAAATTCAATGTTCAACAAATAAAATCAGACTTTTTATTCTAATAATAAATCTTTAACCTTAATACTGCAAGTCTAAAATAACCATTTTTTAAGCGTTTTATAAAATAAAATTGTACTTTTGCTGTGATAAATACATTTTTGCAACCATTTATAAAAATTAACGTATATAAATTTACATTTTTAATTAATCAAAAATATTTTAAAACAATGAATAAATTAATCTCACTATCTCTAATTATTATTTCTGTGTTTTTAACAGCTTCTTGTGCAAAAGAAGAAGTAATTGCTGACCAAATTGTAAGTAGCAAATTAGACGGCGACAACAATATTCTTTATGTAACCACAGCTCTTCGGGGTGCCAACGAAGTGCCGGCCGTAACCACCACAGCCACAGGCGATGCATCGGGAACATTCAACAAAACTAGCAAAATTTTAAATCTAACCGTCAACTATACAGGAATTACCCTAACTGCCTGGCATATTCACAAAGCCGCTGTAGGAGTAAATGGTGGAGTAGTTTTCAATTTAGGCACAACGTTTACCACCCCCTTTGTTTACACGTCTCCTGCATTCACAGCAGCACAAGAAACAGATTTGACTACAGGGCTAAATTATTTAAACTTACATAGTGCAACAGCTCCAGGAGGAGAGATAAGAGGGCAATTGAGCGCTGCACCAACAAAAGCTACTGGAGCCGTAACTGGAAAATATAACAAAGGAACAAAGATTCTTACATTAAATATTTCGTATGCTGGCATCACTCCTACAGCATGGCATATCCATAAAGGTGCGGTAGGAACATCGGGCCCAGTTGTATTTGACTTGGGAACTGCATTTTCCAGTCCCTTTAATTATTCGACAATTGCTCTTACTGCTGAACAAGAAACAGACCTTTTAGCAGGCCTTTATTATGTAAATATTCATAGTAAAATAGCTCCAGGTGGTGAAATAAGAGGACAGATAGCTGTAAATTAATTCTTTTAAGCACTGTATAATGAGATGTGGATTTTATATCTGCATCTCATTTTTTTTAAACAATTAAGGGGTCTCCCATAAACTCGTTTTGTGATGAGAAATAGCGAAAAAATAGTTTGATTAAAATTTGAAAATTTATGAAGCAATATGTTTTTGTAGCATTTTGAAATAAAAAATAGTTTACTGTAGTCTCCTTAATTCTAATGTACGCTTCATTCTGCAAAAAAATATTGATTTTAAAAAGCTTCAAAAATCAAAAATCAATATTTAAATCTCTATTTACATCAATTTAAATAATACAATTTGTATTTTTGAATAAATTATTTAATTCCGTTTTAGATTTTATAAATACAAATCCTTTTTTTGGAAAATAACCTATTGATATGCGTGAAGATTTCTTGACAGGAGCTGACGATGGAATGAGCCCAATCGAAAAAGACATCGAAAGGGCCCTAAGACCTATTTCTTTTGACGATTTCACGGGCCAAGAAAAAATTCTTCAGAACTTAAAAATATTTGTTCAAGCCGCCAAGCAACGAAAAGAAGCCCTAGACCACGTACTTTTGCACGGCCCTCCAGGTCTAGGAAAAACCACCCTCTCTTATATTGTTGCTAACGAACTTGGAGCTAGTTTAAAAATTACCTCCGGACCAGTTTTAGACAAACCAAGTGATTTAGCAGGACTATTAACTTCTCTGGAACCAAATGACGTGCTTTTTATTGATGAAATTCATAGGTTAAACCCTATTGTTGAAGAATACCTTTATTCTGCAATGGAAGATTACAAAATTGATATCATGTTGGATTCGGGCCCAAATGCCCGTAGTGTTCAAATTGGTTTAAATCCATTTACCTTAGTAGGTGCCACTACGAGGTCTGGTTTGTTAACCTCCCCATTAAGAGCCCGGTTTGGAATAAATGCTCGATTAGAGTATTATGATGCCGCTCTTCTCACAAAAATTTTAAAGCGTTCCGCTTATATTTTAAATACTCCAATAGACGAAAAAGGAGCTTATGAAATAGCTCGAAGAAGTAGAGGCACACCTAGAATTGCTAACAATTTGTTGCGTAGAACACGTGATTTTGCCCAAGTAAAAGGGAATGGCTCTATAACAGTAGAAATTGCTGAAATGGCATTAACCGCTTTGGAAGTAGATCAAGATGGTTTAGATGAAATGGATAACAGAATATTATTGACAATAGTAGAAAAATTTAAAGGAGGCCCAGTAGGATTATCAACTATTGCTACTGCGGTAGGCGAAGAAGCGGAAACAATTGAAGAAGTTTATGAGCCTTTTTTGATTCAAGAAGGATTTTTAAAAAGAACTGCTAGAGGAAGAGAAGCTACAGAAAAAGCCTACAAACACCTTAAAATAGTTCCGAAGCATAAATTAGGTGAACTATTTTAGTTATATATAAAAAATCAATTTTAAAAAAATAGACCCCAATTTTTTTAGTATTAATTATTAGTTTTTTTTAAACATTAAGAAATAAGCAACGAATAAAATTTTTATTCAAAATGTCATTATTCTTTTAATTTTTATTACTATGTTTATTTTTTTAAAAATGAAAAAATAAATCATTTAAACCTATGGCGTCTGTGAAGTTTAAAAAATCATCGGAAGAAACTATAAAAATCGAAAAGAGAGTTGCTTTGAAGCCCGTCTTATTTGAGCTAGCTTGGGAAGTTTGTAATCAAGTTGGTGGCATTTATACGGTGATAAGGTCTAAAGTACCCGCTATGGTGGATGAGTGGGGCGATAATTATTGCCTTATTGGACCCTACTTTCCTCAAACTGCCGCAATTGAATTTGAAAGACAAGATGACGACGATTCTATTTTTTCAGAAACCGCCCTAGAACTAAGGAAACAAGGATTTGATGTTTTTTATGGCAGATGGTTAGTAACAGGAAGGCCTAGAATTATTTTGATTGATTTTACAAAAAATTTAGAAAAAATTGATGCTATTAAATTCAAACTATGGGAAAACCATAAAATATCTACTATTAATTGTGAAGAATTAGTAAACAAAGTCATCGCCTTTGGGGACGTAATTAAAAGATATCTTACTCATTTTGCAGAAACTAATAGTAGAAAAAATGAAATAGTTGCTCATTTCCATGAATGGATGGCATCCTCTGGATTACCAGATTTAAGATTAGAAAACACAAACATTGCTACAATTTTTACTACCCATGCCACCATGTTGGGTAGATATATTGCCGGAAATGTTAATGACTTTTATGAACAACTACCCTATTATAATTGGGAAAAAGAAGCAAAAAATTACGGAATTGAAGCTCAAGCAGGTATTGAAAGACATTCTGCCCAAAGATGTCATGTACTTACTACTGTGAGTGATGTAACTGCCAAAGAATGTGAAGTTTTTTTTGGAAGAAACTGCGATTTAATCCTTCCAAACGGCTTAAATATTACTCGTTTTGCGGCTACGCATGAATTTCAGAACCTGCACCAAAAATATAAACAAAAGATAAATCAGTTCGTAATGGGTCACTTTTTCCAAAGTTATTCCTGGGATTTAGACGACACCCTCTACTTTTTTACATCAGGACGCTACGAATTTAAAAACAAAGGGTATGATTTAACATTAGAAGCGCTAAAACGCCTTAATTTTAAAATAGTTCAAGCAGGTTTAGAAACCACAGTTGTGATGTTCATGATCACCAAAAACCCTGTCTATTCTATTGACCCTCAGGTGCTACAGTCTCGTGCAGTAATGGAAGAAATAAGACAAACTTGTGAGTCAATAGAACAAGGAATTGGAGAACAGCTTTTTCACGCCTCGGCTTCCAATGATAATGCAAATTTGCCAGATTTAAACGAATTTGTGGATGAATATTGGAGACTTAGATTAAGAAGAACTATTCAAACTTGGAAAACTAAAACATTGCCTCATACAGTTACTCACTTATTAAAAGTGCCGGATGATATAACCGCATTTTTTCAAAGAACTAACTTAATGAACCATCAACAAGATAGAGTCAAGTTTGTATATCATCCAGACTTCATTTCCCCAACTAATCCACTTTTTGGCTTAGAATACAGTCAATTTGTACGAGGTTGCCATCTTGGAATATTCCCTAGTTACTATGAGCCTTGGGGCTACACCCCGCTAGAATGTGTAGTTAGAGGTATTCCCACCGTTACAAGCGACTTATCTGGCTTTGGCGATTTCATGATGCAACTTATGCGTGATTATGAAAATGTTGGAGTTTATGTAGTGAATAGAAAAGACAAAAATTTTGAACAAGCGGCGGACCAATTGGCAAATATTCTTTTTAAATTCGTAACTATGAGCCGCAGAGATCGGATTATGCAGCGAAACCGAGTAGAAAATATTTCAGATGTTTTTGATTGGACAAACCTTCGCTCCTATTACGATACAGCCCACGATTTGGCTTTAAAGAAAAAAGGTATCGGAAAAAGTTAAAAAAAGCCGATTTAATAAGCCATTAAAAATAAACAAATTGCTATTTTAGTAAAAAGAAATTATTAAAATTTACTGGCATCCGAGAAAAAATAAAAACAAAATGAATTCCTTTAATCACAAAATCGGGACGCCGAATCGTGACCATTTTAAAAATTTGAAGTGGAGAATTAATATAAAATACTAAAGTTTCGGAGTAAATTAACATACTAAATATTAGATATTTACAATAATGTAGTTTGCGTAAATAACTAAATAACAATTTTTACAAAATTCCAAATAAACGCTAATTGTTCCTAAAATTTTCTGTGCAGTCCGTTGAAAAATTTCGTTGCTACTATTTATCGAAGACTAAAAATGCCAAAAAAGAAATTTTTCAGAGGATCATTGCACAGAAATTGTTTTTTTTGATTCTTTTTTTTCAAAAAAAAAGAATGCCCGCCTGGCAAGGCACACAAAATACATTATTTAGGAGTGTTTATAACCCCGAAACTTTAGAAAATATTAAATAGCTAATAATCAAATTTTAAAGGGGGACGCCCTTTAGGTTTATTCGGCTCGGCGTACCGATTTGTGAATGTTTTTTGGCTTGAGTCCGACCATTCGGCTTTTTTCGATTGGACCGGCAAACCGGAAAAAGTAAGGCCGTCCGCAGGACACACAAAGAATAAAACTGAGGGGGTCTTTTTTTAAAACCAGAAAAATGGTCCCGATTGCGACCCGATTGAAAAATTATTCAACAAGCATTTTTAATCAATTTTAAATTTAGTCGGATGCCAGTAATTAAAATTGTACAATTTTGGTAAATTTGTGACTTACTATTTATTTTTTATGTCATTAAAAATTGGAATTTTTGTTTTAGCCTACATTTTGGGTTCTATACCTACTGCGGCATGGTATGCCAAGTACTTCCATAACATTGATATCACAAAACATGGTAGCGGAAATTCGGGAGCAACTAATTCCATGCGGGTTTTAGGCAAAAAGGCTGGAATAATAGTTTTAATAATTGATGTTTTAAAAGGATTCCTTCTTGTATTTCTATTTAATTTATATTTCGAAGAATCTATTCAAGCATTCCTGCTTGGAATTGTAGCTATTTTAGGTCACATTTTCTCTATTTTTTTACGTTTTAAAGGAGGAAAGGGAATTGCAACTTCTTTAGGAGTTATATTAGCCGTATTTCCTTTTGGGGCCTTAATAAGTTTGGCAATTTTTATTTTTGTGGTTTGGATTACAAAATATGTGTCAGTAGCTTCATTATCAGCGGCATTATGCTTTGCTCTGCTGCTAAGTATTCAATATCCAGAAAATACTCCTCTCTTATTTTTAGGATGGGCATTATTTGTTTTGCTTTCTTTTACCCACAGAACCAACATAAAAAAGTTAATAGCAGGTGAAGAGAATAAATTTTCTCGAAACAAAAAATAGTTTAAAAAACTATTAGCTAGTAATCCACATTAGGTAATGAAAAGCAAATAAAGAACCAAAGAACTAACCCAATACATCTTTTAAAACCGCTAAAGAACGTATTTCTCCAAATTCTTCTACATGCAATCTATAAAATGCTAAAATCACATCTAAGACCTGATTTCTTTGGCTTCTATTTATTATCAAAGAATGTCCAAAATCCTGATTTATAATTTGGTCAATAAAATTAATAGTTTCCAAATCGTGTGGAATTTGATAAGAAAAAGAAAAAAATTGATCGAAAATTTCTTTTCCATTTTCTGGTGCGAAACCCAAATAAAAACAATAATTCAGTAAAAAATAGAGATGGAAATTCTCAATGTGCTCGTCATGAATATCCAAATACAATATGGCGTCCTGTAAAAAGCCAAATAAAGCTACATTTTCCGAAGCTTCTTTCAAGCTTTTGTTTAATACTTCATTTAAAAATAATGCACAACAAGATTTTTTTATTTCATAAGGAATGCTTCGAAAGGAAGTACTGCATTTTATTTCAGAAATCCGATGGATTTCCTTTTTGTGATTATGATAAACTACTAAATCTAATAAAGTAAGTGGTTGAAAAAGAGCAATCTTATTTTTCCCTTTGCTACTTCTAACCCCATTTTCAATATAGGTTTGCAAGCCAAATTTCTCAGTATAAATTTTTGTAATAATCGAACTCTCCTTATACTTTATGAAATTAATAACAATCCCTCTAGTTTTATGTAGCATGATATAGTAAAAAGATAAAAATTATTAACCAAAGCACATCTAAAAAATGCCAATATATACTTACTAATTTTAGATTTAAGAGATTTGGAGGATTTACACTATATACAAAAGAATCCACATAACTTGAATTTCTAAATGCCTTTGAAACAGTAAAAGTTAAAGCCACAATGCCACCTAAAGTGTGTAAAATATGCAAAGCTGATAATATAACCAGAAACGAAAAACCTGTATGTTTATCAATGGTCATGCCTTTGTCAAAAAGAATTTTCCAACCTAAAAGTTGTAGACTCAGAAAACTAAGACCTAAAAAAAATGCCATACAAAGCATAGTACGATAGGACTTGAAATCTTGGTTCTCTAAATACCTTTTTGCCAAAAACAACGAAAAACTACTTAATAAAATAGCCAAAGTACTTATCCAAAACACCTTGGGTATAAGCAAAGGGATTTCTTGATTTACTAATTCTTTTTTTAAAAAGACAAAAAAAATAAATAAAAAAAGCAAACTACTACCAAATATGCCTAAATAAAGCATAAAGGCAAAAGGTTCGCGCCGTTTAGTGAATAAATTTTGCATTGTTTATGTTAATGAATCTCAATAAAAAAGTCTTTTATTATTTTTGTAAAATAGCCAATAAAATACCAAAACAAAAAATGAACAGATTATAAAAAACTTCAAGAACTATTAATTTCAAGTATTTAAATTACTGGCATCCGAGAAAAAATAAAAATAAAATAAATTCCTTTGATCACAAAATCGGGACGCCGAATCGTGACCATTTTAAAAATTTGAAATGGAGAATTTTTATCATCTCTTAAAAAGCTAATTATCAAATTTTAAAGGGGACCGCCCTTTAGGTTTATTCGGCTCGGCGTACCGATTTGTGAATGTTTTTTGGCTTGGACCCGACCGTTCGGTTTTTTTTATAACGGTGCGTCGAAACGCAAAAGTAAGGTCGTCCGCAGGACACACAAAGTATAAAAATTAGGGAGTCTTTTTTGAAAATCTGAAAAATGGTCCCGATTCGGCGACCCGATTGAAAAGTCCTTTAATAAGGTTTTTTGTACAATTTGAAATTTACTCGGATGCCAGTATATTTAAATAGACAATACAAAAATTAACATTTTTTGAAGATCCAAAATTTTCAATTTCAAATTTAATTATTGATTAAGACCCTATTCAATATAAGCTTTTGGAATATCAAGCTTATTTGATAATTTTGCATAAGAAACAACTCGATTTTCAATTGAAATCACTCTATAAAAATATTTTCACTCTCTTTTATGCATCTCTTGGCCTGCAAGTTTGTTTGGCTCAAGGAATATGCAACGATGCCTCTTTTGAAAAGGGTGATTTTGATTTAAGTAATAACTCCATTTGCCTACCTAGTGTTTTAAAACTTACTGACAAATCTGGAGCAAAAAATGTTAGATATGTGTACAATTACCAATCTGAAGACATTGATGAAATACTTTTAAAAAGCGTTTCAAATGACACTTATAATTATATTGGACTTACAAATCCAAAAATTTTCACAGTTTTGCAAATAGGAGAAAAAAACAATAAAATTAGCATTGCTTGTAAAAACGTAACAGTTAGGCCAAACAATACTCCTGTTTTCAGTTTTACGGCTTGCAGCGTTAATTCACTAGAAGTTAATATTCCCAAACATCCTTTAAACGATTTCGATAATTATAGCATCGAATTAGGTGCTGGCCAGCCTATTATTACTATTTCTAAAACTGATTTGCCTTTTGGCGTAAAAAGAACGCTTTCTTTGCCTCGCGTTATTAGAGTCAGTGGATCCTATTCCGACGCCTCAAAATCTTGTCCATCGCAAGTTCCCTATCAATCTGTTCCAACTCAAGCTCCTTACACCGTACGACCTTTTGCCCCGATTATAGAAAAACTTGAACTCCTTACGCCTTTAAAAGTAAAAATTAACTATACCGGACCATACCCTACAGACCCAGATTATCAAGCTAACCTATATTTTTATGAAAAAAACAATTGGATTAGTCCAAAAGAGTTAAAGGCCAATATTGTTCCTGGAGAATACGAGTTTCCCTTACCAGATTCTACTAAATCCTACTGTTTTTTTGTAAATAAGAAAAGTAATTGTGGAATAGGAAAAGATGAATCACCCGAAATTTGTACCCATCCTTTAAAGTCAGTAAAATTTAGTCCTATACAATATGATTTATTATGGGAAACATACCCTACAAAACTAAAGAATTTTACAAACAATATAATATTGGGTAATCTCTTAAACATTATCCAGACTTTGTCTATTAAAACTGGAAATAGTGTTGCAACAAGAATTAGTGTCCCTAGTATTTCATTCCAGTATGTAAATAAACCAATAGATTGCAAGAAAAGATATTGTTATCAAGTAGAGCAAAATACAACGGGATTTTTTCAATATAACCTATTTTCCAC
>JANOMP010000213.1:0-10688 GCA_031420365.1 Cytophagaceae bacterium | reverse complement strand
AATATGGTGCTTAAACTTGCATTAGGTCTGCTAGACGCAGAAAAAACAAAAAAGAAATCTAAAAATATGAAAAGACTAAAAGCTTCTATTGATGATAGTTATCGTGAGAAAATATTAAATCTTTAAATGCGAATTCCCTGCCAATGCCATAGGTTTTTATAACTTCTTGTTTTTCTAGTTTATGCATTGGCTTTCTTTTTGACTTTAAAGCTTGCTCTTCAAAAGATGGTGGTGGTATTTTGCTTAGCATCCAAACAAACAAGAAGAATGCAGGCAAAAATGCAATTCCTATTGAAAAAGGCATCCAAAATTCTGAAATCCCAAATTGTTGTTGCATGATTAAATAGGTAGTTTTTAATATTCCAGATGTCATTATCATATTTATGCTAAGACCTATACCCAAAACCTCGGTAAATCTACGTCCTTCTAGATAGCTAAATAGTACACCCCAAACCGTACCCAAAGGTAAGCCGTTTAGAAAAAGTAAGGGTATGTTATAAGGAACAGGAATAAATCCAAAAAGTAATAGTGCAAACCCTGAAGTCAGAATTAAAAACAAAATAAGCCTGGTTCTCTTTTGTGGTTTTAGTTCTGAAATGATTTTAATACCATAAAATTTCGAACTCATGTAGCCCAATATCTGGCTAATGATATATATAGTTTTGAGACTAATGCCCAAAAAGAAGTATCCTTCAAACTGCCCAGTAAAAAACGGCTTTCGAAAAGCGTAGGTACAAAAATAGGCTCCAAAAGCTGCAATAAAGCACCAAAGGTTAAATAAAAAAGGGTTCTTTAATAGAGTTGATATATTCAAAACTTGTTTTTTACGCAAGTTGAGAAGACCATGTTACTTTAAAATGAAGAGAAGTTTAAGAAATAATTATTATTTTCTTTTAAATTTCCTGGATAGATCTCTATTTGTAAATTTTGATTATTAAAACTATGAAATAACAATAAAGTATTATAAAATATTTATTATCAATAGATTAAAGTTAAATACTTTTTATAAATATATTCAATAACCGTAGGAAAATAACAAACCTAACCAAAGCATAACACTGACTTAACATTGGCTTAACATGGGGGTTGTAATTTTGCGGCATAAAAAATTACCAATATAATATATGAAGTCTAAAATATTATTACTTTGTCTTTTCTTCAACAGCTTTATCTCATTAGCACAGTCCGGTATTCTTAAAGGAAATGTAAAGGAACAAAAATCTAAAGAAGGTGCAATTGGTGCTACAGTTAAAGTTCAAGGAACAACACTAGCTGCAATGACCGATGTAGAAGGAAACTTTCAGTTAACTAATATTCCAGCTGGATTATACAAAATTACAATTTCTAGCATTGGACTAGCAGTTAGAGAAATTGATAATGTAAGAATAGAAACAGGGAAAATTTCAATGCTTAATACTGAACTTTTAGAAGACTCCAAAACACTAGAAGGAATCGTTGTGAAGGCACAAAGAATGACGGGAACAGAGGTTTCGGTTATTTCAGAAATCAAACAAATGCAAAACATTGCAGTTGGAGTTTCTTCTCAGCAAATTGCAAAAACACAGGATAGGGACGCTTCTCAAGTAGTTAGAAGAGTTCCAGGGGTTTCTATTTTTGACGATAGATTTATAGTAATAAGAGGATTGAATGAAAGGTACAACACCGTTTTATTAAATGATATTATTACGCCTTCTACCGAAGTAGATGTAAAGTCATTTTCTTTCGATTTAATTCCAAGTACAGCTATAGATAGAATTATGGTATTTAAATCTCCATCAGCAGATTTGCCCGGAGACGTAGCTGGAGGAGCCATCAAGATTTTTACCAAAACTGTGCCTGATGGTAACGCTTTATCTTTTGGTTTTACTGTTGGATACAGATCAAACGCCACCGGGCAAAGTGTTTCCGACTATCAAGGAAGCAACACAGATTATTTGGGTTTTGGCGCAAAGTTTAGAGAGTTGCCTGGCAATTTTCCAAGTACTAGAAATGTAATTAACAGTGCATCTTCTGAAACCATAATCCAAAAATTTAGAGACTTGAATCCATATTATGATGTAATCACAAAGGTAATAAATCCTGATATCAGAGCCAATCTCAACTATAGCCATAGATTTTTTATTGGGAAAAAAGAATTAACTAATATAAGTTACATTAACTATTCCAATACACATACCAATCAAAATGTGTCTCAGAATAGATTCTTTTTTGACGGTAGTGTGCAAAACAATTTTTTTGATGCTGCGTATGCCAACAATATAAGATTGGGTGCAATGAGCAACTGGGCATTGATTCTAAATCCAAAAAATAAGATTGAATTTAGAAATATTTTTAATCAATTAGCATCAAAGGAAACAGTATTAAGAACTGGAAATTTGTTTGAAAATAACCTCGAAATCTTCAACCAATCTTTTAGATACGAACAAAAAAGTATCTTTTCTAGCCAGTTAAATGGTACTCATGAGCTAAGTGAAAAATCAAAGCTTAAATGGATAGGAGGTTTTGGTTACACATTAAGAAAAGAACCCGATTTTAGAAGATTTACATCTTCAAGAGAAATGGGCAGCTCAAATGCATTTAAAATGGATTTACAACAATTTGAATCTCCTACACTGCAGCAAGCCGCTCGTTTTTATTCCAATATGGATGAATTTGTAGTAACAGCTTCAATAAATTATGATAAAATAATTGGTGCAGTAAGTGATAAAGAGGAGCTAAATAAAGTTTTAAAAGTAGGTTCTTACACCGAATATAAAGACAGATATTTTAAAGCAAGGTGGTTTGGTGTAGTAAATCCAAACAGAATTACAAATGAGGTACTGTCATTAAAACCAAACGAGTTTTTCTCAAATGAAAACTTAAAGTCATCAAGAGTTTACTACTCTGAGGGTACAAATTTTGACGATAGATATGCTGCTCAAAATTTTTTAACTGCGGGCTTTGCAAGTTTTTATCTTCCTGTAAACGAGAAATTTAATGCTACTTTAGGTGTAAGAGGGGAATTTAACAGACAAATGCTACAAAGCCGTGAGCGTGGAGGTGGTCAAAAAGTTAATGTAGATAACCCTATTTTTAATACGCTTCCATCTTTAAATGCACAATATAAATTTAATACCAAGAACATTTTAAGGTTTGGTTACGGAAGTACAGTGAATCGTCCAGAATTTAGAGAGTTGGCTCCGTTTACGTATTATGACTTTGTGTTTGATGTAGCTCGTAGAGGAAATCAGAATATTAAAGTTGCTCAAATTCAAAATCTTGATTTAAGATATGAATTTTATCCTTCTGATGGTGAGTTAATTACTTTTGGTGCATTTTATAAGAAATTTAAAAATCCTATAGAAGCGGCAGTTTTCTATAATGGTAGTACAGTGGCTTTTACCGTTGCCAATTCTGCTTCAGCATATTCTGCAGGAGTGGAATTAGAAGTAAGAAAAAATATTTCTAGAACCTTAATGTCAGTATTTAATGCATCATTAATTACTTCGGATGTTAAAGTAAGTGGTATTTCAGACTATAGCAGATTTTTGCAAGGACAGTCCCCATATTTAATTAATGCAGGATTATTTTATACAGAACCTAAATCAGGGATTCAAGCAAACATTCTTTACAATGTGGTTGGCCAAAGAATTTATGTGATTGGAGATAATGTATTGAGTTCAAACGTTTTTGAAATGCCACGTCAGGTTATTGACATAAACGCCTCTAAAACATTTGGTAAAATAGAAGTGAAAGCAGGTGTTCAAGATTTGTTAAATCAATCGTTTAGACTTATACAAGATACCGACAGAAATAATAAAATAACAGACTCAGACGGTGTTTTTCAACAATATAAAAGAGGCTCGAATTATTTCGTGAGTGTAAATTACAAATTTTAATATATTCTAATTATTTTTTCAAAACCAAAGAAAATCATGAAAACAAAGCTTAAGTTAATGATGCTAGTTACTTTAAGCATCGGACTTACCATTAGCTCATGTGAGAGAGCTACAGAAGAGGACAACACAGTTTTAACTCCTATTGGTCAAAATCTTACTGTTAAAGGTAGTATAACTACAAATACTTTGTGGAGTGCTAAAAACAAATACTTGTTAGAAGGCTTTGTGTATGTAGAAGCTGGCGCTACCCTTACCATAGAGCCAGGAACTATTATCAAAGGCGACAAGGCAACCAAGGCAACCTTGATTATTAAGCCAGGAGCTAAAATTATTGCAGAAGGTACTGTGGCTAAGCCAATAGTATTTACTTCAAACCAGGCAAAAGGCTCTAGAAATTATGGAGATTGGGGCGGGCTAATAATTCTTGGAAAAGCAAAAGTAAACAAAACTCCGGCAACCATTGAAGGAGAAAATATTTCTACTTTTGGAGGTGATATTGCCAACGATAATTCCGGAATATTAAAATATGTTAGACTTGAGTTTGGTGGTGTATCTTTTGAAACAGATAAAGAAATCAATGGCTTAACCTTAGGTGGCGTTGGTAGCGGTACTGTAATTGATTATGTTCAAGTTTCGAATAATGGCGACGACGGTTATGAATGGTTTGGTGGAAACGTAAATGCAAAACACTTGATTTCTTTTAAAAATCTAGATGATGACTTTGATACCGACTGGGGTTTTTCTGGAAATGTGCAGTATGGATATATTTTTAGAGACCCAAAAGTGGCAGACCAGTGCTCTTGCTCCGACTCTAACGGTTTTGAGTCTGATAATGATGCATCAGGTTCAAATGCAGAACCACAAACAAATGCCAAATTTGCTAATGTATCAATTATTATTTCTGAAGGTACACCAGATGCAAAATTTAGATCAGGTTATAGAATTAGGCGTAATTCAGCCATTTCTATTTTCAATTCGTTGGTTGTAGGGGCATTTCCAAGAGGAGGAATAGAGCTAGGAGATGCAGCAACTCAGAAAAATTTTGTTGATGGCAAAAGTGATTATCGCGGTTTAGTGTTAGCTGGAATGAAAACTGGAATTGTAACAGGTGCAGATGTTACTAAATTAAACGAAGCCACTAGAGCAAACAAATTTGGTGTTGAACCTAGTACTTTAGGCTTAGCTGCAAATTATAACGCTGTAACAGGAAAGCCAGGATTATTGCCTATTTCAATGTCGATATTATTAACTTCTGGGGTGACTTTACCTGATGGTTTTGAGAAAAATACATATATTGGTGCATTTAGTACAACAGACTGGACGGCTGGATGGGCAAATTTTGACCCACAAAATACAGATTATTAAAGGCTTTGAAATCAAGTTAAGGCTTGATTCATATTGGTAAAAACGCAAAAAAACCCAGCATTGCAGGGTTTTTTTGTTTTTTTAAATGAAATAAGTAATATATTATTACGGTTTTACAGGATTTAGAGTGAAAATCTGAATTTTATAAACTTTAATTAATGATTGCTATTTACTGAATTTGTTATTAGCCTTACTTTTTTTTGAAAAAAGCCGAATGTCGGACCAACTGGAATGCCAGCTCAGCCAAAAACATTCACAAAAAAAAATCCTGACTGGCCGTCCGCCATGAATTTTTAAATTAATTATCTAGCTATTAGCAATTTAACTTGCTTAAAAATTTCCATACGGACGTTTTTGTGATTAATGGAACAATCAGTGATTTGGTTTCTAAAAGGTTTTATTTAATGATATTTCTCCACTCTAAATCCTGTAATGCCATTATTACTTTATTTTATCTTTAAAAATCGTCATAAATTTTTCTACTTTTGGTCTCACCACCATGTTACAATACGGATTGTGTCCGTTTTGATTAAAATAGTTTTGGTGATAGTCTTCCGCTACATAAAAATCGATGATGGGCTCTAATAAAGTTACAATTTTGTTAGAATATGCTCCAGAAGTGTCTAATTCCTTTATAATTTTAGCTGCAGTCTCTTTTTGTTCTGGGGAATGATAAAATACTGAGGAACGGTATTGTGTACCTTCGTCAGCTCCTTGTCTGTTTAAAGTGGTTGGGTCATGAGTTTTGAAAAATACTTCTAGTAGCTGCTTAAATGTTATTTTATCTGAATCAAAAATTATTTGAATAACCTCCGCATGGCCAGTTTCACCTTCACAAACTTGTTTGTATGTTGGATTCTTAATCTTTCCTCCGGCATATCCCGATTCCACTTTTAATACCCCTTCTAATTGCTGAAAGATTGCTTCTACACACCAAAAGCACCCGGCTGCCAAAGTTGCCACTTCCTTTTTTTCTAAAATTGCCATTTTTGATTTCTTTGTTTTTTCTTAAAGATAATTAGTAACATTAATTGTTTCCATTTTAAAGCAAATTTAATGTTCAAAAAATAACCGTTTTTTTGATGGGATTATAATTATTTAGTTTTATGGTGTTTTAAATACGCTAAAATAATACATCAACTACTTTGTCAAAATTGTTTTTTTCAAAGAAGTAGGTATGAATGTCAACAGCCTCACTTTCTTCTTTTACTTTTATATAATCTCCGTTTTCCAATAGTTGGTAAGAGTTAAAAGTGTCTTTTAAATTTACTTCTAGAATGTGTATTAATTGTTTTTTAATGTCGTCACTTATAAATTCAAACAAAGATTCTATTCGTTTGTCAAAACTTCTTACCATCATGTCAGCACTGCCTCCAAACACGCGTGGTTGGCTATCATTATGAAAATAGAAAATTCGAGCATGTTCTAAAAAATTACCTACAATAGATCTCACCTTTATGTTTTCACTCAAGTTCACTCTTCCAGGTCTTAAACAGCAAATTCCTCTTACTATTAATTCTATTTTCACGCCCTTTTGAGACGCTTTGTATAGTTCTTCAATTATTTCTCGGTCTTCTAATGAATTTACTTTCAAGCAAATGCCTGCAATTTTACCTTCTTGTGCGTTATTGGCTTCGTTCCTTATTAAGTTAATTAAAGCATTTCGCATATTTTTGGGAGAAGTAATTAAGTTTTTATAGCTTGTTGGCTGGGAATGGCCTGTGATTACATTGAAAAATTCTGCTATATCTTTTGTATAATCTTCATTTGCAGTCAGCAAACCAATGTCTGTATAAAGTTTAGATGTTTCTTCATTATAATTTCCACTAGCCAAATGAGCATATTGTACTACTTTAGGGCCTTCTTTCCTCACTATTAACATCAGTTTTGTGTGTGTTTTCAAAGAGCCAATTCCATAGATTACAAAACAGCCCGCTTTTTGAAGCTTTTCGGCTTCTCTTATGTTGTTTTCCTCATCAAATCGAGCCTTTATTTCAAATAAGGCTGAAACATGTTTCCCGTTTTCAGCGGCTTTCAATAATGCAGAGGTAATCCTCGACTTTTTTGCCAATCTATAAATCGTTAATTTTATTGCTAACACATTAGGGTCTGAGGCAGCTTGTTCAATTAATTGTAAAACAGGCTCAAAGTTGTTGTATGGGTGATGCAAGAGAATGTCATTTTCTTTAATAGCATCAAAAATATTAAGGTCTCTATTAAAATTTTTTGGTGGAATGGAGTTTGGTGTACTAGGCATTTCGTCTTTAAACTCGGGATGGTTTACAATTTGAAACAACCGAGTATAATCCATTAGTTCTTGATTTACATGAATATTATACTTGTCAATTTCCCACTTTTTTATTAGGATGTCCATCATCCATTTTGAAGGATTATTTTCTATTACCATTGCAACAATTCTCGCTGCCTGTCGACTTTTTATCTTTTCTTTTACTTCTACCACAAAGTCCGCATCTACGTCGTCGTTTTCGTCTAAAGTAAAATCGCCGTTCCTGATAATTCGAAATAGATCAACAGATTCTATGCTTACATTTTTATATAGTTTATATACTTGATTTCTGACTATTTGCTCAATAGGCAAAAAATCTACATAGTTTTCATTTTCAAATTCATAGAATTTTGGAATATTAGCTGGAATTTGGACAAACGATAGTTTTTTGTTTTCTTCGAATTCTGGGAATAGTGTAGTTTGGGTGTCAAAAGAAACAACCCCTAGAATTAAACTTTTTAGCAATAAAATTGGAAAAGCGTGGGTGTGGTCATACACCATTGGAGTGAGCATCGGATATATAGTATTTTCAAAATAGTCTTCGACTTCGGCCAATTGTTGCGTATTTAGATCTTCATATTTAATAATTCTAAAGCCATTTTCTTCAAAATAGGGTTTTAATTCATTTTTGAAAATTTTGTTTCGTTCATCTATAAATTTCTTAATTGTATTTAAAAGAACCTTTCTGAACTGTACTTCCTTTAAGCCAGAATAGTCAATTCTTTCTTTATTAAAATCCAAATAATTATATAAGCTACCCACACGCACAGTTATAAACTCATCGAGATTGGAAGCAGTGATGGCAAGAAATTTAAATTTTTCAAAGATATTTAAATTGGGCTTTCTCACCTGGTCTAATACTCTTTCGTTAAATTTCAACCAACTTAAATCTCTACTAATTAATGGGGATTTATCAATATTAATATCTGATTTTTGAGATTTTTGGTCTGGTCTAAAAATATATTCGCTTTCCTTAAGATATAATTCAGGCAAGATTATTGAATTGGTAATAAGGCCGTTTGTTGCACCAGTTTCACTCATTTTAACGCAGGTTTTTTATAAAAAATTTAATTCTTGAAAGTACAGCAATTTCGGAAATGCGAAGTTCGAAATTTAATAATGATACACAAAATGATGAGCATTAATTTTTTAATACTTTTGAAATCATTCTCAAGTTCCCTGAATAATAATTGTTTTCCTTTAAAATTATTGTTTGATTTCAATATTAAATTTTGATTAGTTTTAAGAAGGTGGCATTTGCGATTTGTTTTTACCTTATCAGAAATAGTAAGATTTTCAAAACAAAAAAAGCCCCTTTTCAAATAGAAAAGAGGCTACTTTATTCTTTTGTTTTTTTATTTTAAGGTAGCCACAGCAGTTTTTATTCTAAAAATTGCTTCCTTTAAAGACTCCTCAGAAGCTGCTGTTGATATTCTAATACAGTTTGGTGCTCCAAAACTTGTACCTGAAACGGTTGCTACAAATGCCTTTTCTAGTAACCATAATGATAAATCATCGGAGTTGTTAATATTTGTTTCCCCGTCGGTAGTTCCGAAATAAGCACTTATATCAGGGAATGCATAAAATGCTCCTTCGGGTACATTTACTTTAAATCCCGGTATTTCTTTTAATAAGCCTATTACTAAATCTCTGCGTAAAAGGTAGGCTTTTTTCATGGTTTCTGGGGCAGTCATGTCATTCCAAGCTACTACGGATGCTCGTTGAGCAATATGATTAGTTCCTGATGTTACCTGTCCTTGAAGTTTTTCAATACCATCAACAATCCATTTTGCAGCCCCTATGAAACCTATTCTCCACCCTGTCATAGCAAAGCCTTTTGCCATGCCATTAACTGTAATTACCCTTTCTTTAATTGAAGGAATAGAACCAATGCTAAAATGACCCTCCTCTCTGAAATTAATGTATTCATAAATTTCATCTGCTAAAACAAAGATATTAGGATACTTTTCTACTACTTTACCTATTGCCCTTAGCTCTGCTTCGCTATAAACTGAGCCTGTTGGGTTATTAGGAGATGCAAACATTACCACCTTGGTTTTGTCTGTAATAGCTGCTTCAAATTGTTCAGCGGTTACTTTAAAATCATTTTCAAATGCTCCTTCAACTATAACTGAGGTGCCTTCAGCTAGCTTTACTAGTTCTGAATAGGAAACCCAATATGGTGCAAAAATAATGACTTCATCCCCTGGATTTACCATTACCGCCAATGCATTGGCCAAGGAATGTTTCGCTCCAGTAGAAACTATTACATTTTCAGCTTTCCAGTCTAAGTGGTTATCCCTATTAAATTTTTCTGCTATTACTTTTCTAAGTTCTGGAATACCCGCTACTGGTGTATACGAGTGAAAACCTTGGTCAATGGCATCTTTGGCTGCTTCACAAATATGTTTGGGTGTTTTAAAATCAGGTTCGCCAATCGATAAATTGATGACTTTATGGCCCAATGCGGCAAGTTCTCTTGATTTTTTTGACATTGCTAGCGTAGCAGATTCTTCCAAATTGTTAATTCTGTCAGCGAGCAGATATGCGTTTTTAACCATTACAGACATATTTTTAATATTTAAATTCCTATTACAATTATACTTTCCAAACGGAAATGATTTATTCAAATCGGCTGCAAAATTACGAACTATTAAAATCAATAACATTATATAATTTGTTTTTTTAAGGGCTATTATTCCATAGTAATATTTTAATCTCATTTTTTACTGTTTTCAATTCAATAGATATTTAGGAGCTTGGGAGGTACATGCATGTTACTTACTTTTCTGACACTCAACAACAAGCCACCCTTTTTGCATTTTTTTAAGATGATTTTATTCTCTTGGGCGGACTTTACACGCCAATAGAAAGCATGCCTAAATGGGCCCAATATATCACAAAGTTTAATCCGCCCGCATATTTCATTATAGTTATTAGAGCAATATTTATTACGTGAAGTGCTATTACTGATTTGTTACCAGAATTTTATGCCATGTGTGCTTTTGCAATAGGCTTTAACCCAACTTGCATTTAGCCCTCCGAAAAGTAGTCAAAAAGGAATAAATTTTTGTCTATTTTCACTTTTTTTCACTTTTTTTTAAATTCTAAAAAGTTAAAGTATTGGTAGTCAGTTCTTTAATTTTTTCAGTTTCATT
>JANOMP010000212.1:0-16110 GCA_031420365.1 Cytophagaceae bacterium | reverse complement strand
TCCGTGTCCAACAAGCATTAATAGCTTAAATATCAACTTCTTAGTTATTTTTTCGACTTTTTCTTCCTTTTGGAAAAACTTAAAACTTCTTTTTTTAATGCTTCGTACTTTGCTAAACTAGGCCTTAGAATTTTAAGTGATTCACAAATTGGGATTATCTGCTTGTCGTATATAAATTCCAAACTTTCGTTTAAAAGTTTTACATCTGTAGGATATCGAATATATGATTCATAACATGTAGCGTCTATGCTTATGGTGCCTGGCTCTTTAATTTCTTCTTTCCAGTGATCGATAAATAGCGTTTGGATGGTGTCTAAATCAAAATGCTTAGAAATATAAGACCTCACACAAATACAAACGCATTATCTTTTATAAGCTTACCTATTTCTTAATTCAATACCGCAAAAATATTGTATTGCATAATCAGTATTCAGTCTATGTAAAAGCTTTTGGTCACTCAAGCAAGTAAGAGTCGTACAATTCGAAAATAAAGTTGTTTAGAGCAAACCAAAGAGGGGTAACAAACACAACATTTTTTCTGTTTAGGTTACATAAACTTTTTGCCTAGTCCCCACTAAATACAAATGACCCGTTTCTTGCAAAGTCATCGAATTACCTTCAATACTATTTGAGTTATAGGTCCATTTAATCGTAAGACTTTCTTTTATTCTACTTAAAGCATAAGTAGGCAATGGCCTTTTACTGTCTAATAAGATCTTTTTTGCATTAATACGATCTAAATTCTCCAGAAAATTTTCGAACTCAAATGTATATTTTTTTCATTCCAAAAGATACAAATTTGGTGTCGGAAAATATTATAAACAGATTTACCGATAGTAAGATAAAAAACTACTATTCAACAAACATGGGAAATTTTGCCTAATTAGTTTTTTTTTATTATTTCATATTAGCCATAAAGTCAACTAAGTCTCTAATTTCTCTTTTAGAAAGAATAGCACCCATGGGCGGCATGCTAGAAGGCATATTTTCTCGTTTAGAAATTCTAGATAAAGCCACTTTTGTGGGTTCGGCATCTGAAGTGGTTAAAATTATTTCATGTTCATTTTCAGCTGCTATTGTTCCCATAATTTCGGTGCCGTCTTTTAAAATTAAATTTACCTGACCATAACCTGGAGCCAATCTACTACTAGGATTTACCAATGCTTCTAAAATAATCTCCCTCGAAAGTGAGCTTCCAATCTTTCTTAAATTCGGACCCACAATTGCCCCAGTTCCCTCATCACCTAATGAGTGGCATCTTACACATTGTGCTGTGGAGTTATTGTTAAATATATTTCTTCCTTCTCTTGAATCCCCACCAAACAATGCCGCTTTAAATTCTTCCAACCAGTTATCCCCCTTTTTTATTGATCTCAATTTTTGAATTAAAGGCTCAGAACCAGATTTATTAATTGTTTCTGTTAAATCCAATAAAAGCTCTTTATCTAATTTGTCAATTGCCATAAAGTCTATTAAAGTATTTAACACTTTGCTGGTGTTGGAAATAGGCAAACTAGCTAAAATATTTACCAAACGTTGTTTTTCTCGGATTGACCCATTCTCAAATATAGGTTTCAAAATTTCATCTAGTTGTGATTCAGAAACTGAAATCTTAGGCAAAGACCCAATTCCAGCAGCACGAACCTCACTCTTTTCATCAACTAATGCTTTCTTTATAACTATTTCTAAAGCACTATAATTTAAAGAACTTAATGCCTCCACACAGCCTACTTTAACTCTAACATCGTTTGAAGTAGTAAACATATTCACTAATTTTTCATTAAAATTAGAAATCTTTAAATTAGATAGCAATTGGATAATTGCAATTTGCGTGGCAGGATTTTTATCTTCTAGAAACTGTGATACATGTGGTAAAATGGCCGCACTTACATTAACCAAATCTCTAATAACTAATCCTCTGTAACGCCCATCAACTCTATCTAGCACCGAAGGTTCTGCCCAAGAGCCTAATGTTGCAATAGCTTCGGCACGTAATGCATCACTTATATTTGATTTTTTACTATAAACAATTAATGCATTTAAAGATTCTGAGGTGCCTAATCGCAAAGCTACATTTATTGCTCTACGCATTAGCGGTTCTGATGAAAATTTTTCATTTTCAAGAACTTTTATTAACCCGGAAAAAGCTCCAGGAATAGACAAATCATCGTTTATTGCTCTTGCTGCTTCAGTAACTATATATTCATCTGAATCATTTAAGAATAAAGCAATTTTATCACTTTTCAGTTTTCTTAAAACCAAAACTGCAACGGTTCTTAGGGCCTTACTCTTATTTTTCACTAATTCTACCATTTCCTTTTCAGCTTTTATCCTTGATAGTGCCAAAACTGCCGAATGTCTTAAATATAAATCCTCATCATTATTTTTTTCTATCATTTTAATTAAAAAACTAGAAGCTGAGCTATCTCCAATTCTACCCAAAGCTTCAGCCGCATAAAATTTTACACGCACATTTTCATGTTCCAATAGATTAATCAATTGCTTAATTGGATTTAAAAAACGTAAATCTCCTATGGTTTTTGCGGTTTGTGCAACTAACTCAGGATCATTATTTTTTAAAACAGGAATCAATACTTCAGCCCTATTTTTGTTTGCTCTTGACAGCATTCCAATTCCCCATATTGCATGTATTTTGGCTAGTTGAATGGTAGAGGTTTCTAAAGTTTTTTTAAAAATTGCATATCCTTTTTCACCTCTATCTGCCAATTCAAACTGAGCTTTCTGTCTGATTCTCATATCGTCAAAAGCTAACAGTTCAAACAACATCCCTTCCGTTTGCAAAGGATATTTAAGCTGCATATACATTAAGGTCTTTTTCCTCAATTCTTCTAAATCATTCTCGGCGGCATTTACATCTATCTTCCACACTCTTCCATAGTTCTTTGCATCCCATCCATTTATCCAGTCTGCAACATACATTGCTCCATCTGGTCCAAATTTTATGCCCGTAGGCAAAATTCCACTTAAAACATCTTTTTCTCCATCTAGCACAAATGAAGCTCCTTTCTGTTTTAAACCAAATGACCATATATGAGACCGATTAGGATTGCCTACAAATTCAACAATAAAAAACTTATTTAACCATTTTTTCCCAAATGCAGTACCAGGATTGAACTGCATCCCAGTTGGACCATTGTGAAAATTTTGTATCGGAGGAAGAATATATGCAGCTTGACCCTCCCACCTAGGCACATATAGTTTTTCATCCATCCAAACTTTATATTTATTATTTTTAGGATCTGTATATTTACCATATTGCCAATTAGCTCTCCAACCTGCGTCTAAACCTTCTACAACATGCATTAAACGTTCACTCTCACCAGGATGGTCACCATCGTTGTCTACTGTAATAATATTTCCGAAATGATCAAAAACAAATTCGTGGGTATTTCTTAATCCTGAAGCAAAAACCTCGAAATCAGTCCCATCTGCATTTGACCTTACTATTACTCCTTCATTAGGATATTCATATTTCTTGCCATCCACAGCTGTTAAATTTGCTCCAATGTCACCAATTCCCCAATATATTCTTCCATCAGGTCCTTCAATTGCTCCGCTCATTCCATGTCCACCAAAGCCAATATGAACTGCATAACCGTGGCTTATTGACTTTTTAGTTTCATAAAATCCATCTCCATTTTTATCTGTAAGACGCCACATATCTGGCCCAGCACCTAAAAAAGCGTCTTTCCCTCTTACCATGAAAGCCCCGGCCACATCGGTAATTTCTTGGTTTAAATCATGAAATACTCGAGTTGAGAAATCTGCCATTCCATCTTTATTTCTGTCTTCAAGCTTCCATACCTCTTCTTTTTCTACTGCTAAGTCTTTCCAATCGTGTACACCATCTTCGTTTAAGTCTTTTAGCCATGAATTTTCAACACTTTTTGAAGAAGCAAAGGTTTCTTTGAGAAAATTTCTTCGATCTTCAACAGTTTGTAGTGCAATGGAAGCTGTCATCCAATTTTGATGACCTCGAATATCAAATTCCGAATTTTTTTGCCTATTTGTACGGGATAAATATACTGCACCAGCATCGTCAATTGACATTGCTATTGGATCAGGTGCTAGCGAATCTGAAGCCCACAATTTCATTTCAAGACCCTCAGCTAATTTTATGGGAGTTTTAGCTCTTGTTTCTTTGAAATACTCAATCGGATTTGGATTATTTTCAGTAATAAATAAAAGTGAGTCTGCTTTATTTGTTTTAACGCAAGAAAGGATAATAATAACAAAAAAGAATATTGACAAATAGCTTTTAGTAACAATATAAGGAATTTTCATTTATAATATTTTATGATTGAATAGCAAACCAAAAATAAGACAAAATTAAGTGAAAATAGAAAAAAAATCAAATTTTTAACTGTAGGATTAAATAAAATAAAAAAAAGGATTCAGTTTATTCTAAATCCTTTTTTTTATAACTCATAAAAATTATTTTTTACTTGAAACAGCAGGCCCTATTTTCATAGCCTCCCCTTCGTTTTCTAGTCTACGTTGCATAGCATCTACAACTATAGGTGCAGCAATAAACAAGGAAGAGTAAGTACCAACAATAACACCTATAAACATAGCAAAAATAAAACCTCTTATGGTCTCTCCACCAAATATCAAAAGAATCAATAATACCAATAGAGTAGCTACACCAGTTACAGCAGTTCTACTTAATGTACTATTTAATGCGTTATTTATGGTAGTGGCAATTGGTTCTTTTGCTGTGCCTTTCTCTCTGAGATATTCTCTAATACGGTCAAAAATAACCACTGTATCACTCATAGAATAGCCCATTAATGTCAATACAGCACCCACAAATGCTTGATCAATATCTAATGAAAATGGTAAAAAACCATTCAAAATAGAGAAGATACCTAAAATTACTAAAACATCATGAAAAAGGGCTACAACAGCTCCAAATCCAAAAGCCAAACTCCTAAAACGAATATAAATATATATAAATGTTAGAATCAAAGCATACATAATAGCTTTTAATGAAGACCAAATTGTATCATTAGCAATAGTGGGCCCCACTTTTGAAGTGGACTGAATTTTGCCTTTATTACCATTTAAATTGGTCATGGCATTTACAAGGTCAGCATTTATCTGTTTTTCAACTTCTGGCTCGGTATTGTCAATTTTATAAGCAGAAGTAATTTTTACTTGATCAAAACCACCATAAGTTTTAACTTCTGGTGCTGAACCTGGAAATACTGCACTAGCTACTTTTCTTACCTCTTCTGTATTTACTGATTTCTCAAACTTCACAACGAATGTTCTACCACCTTTAAAATCTACACCCAATCCAAATCCTCTAATTCCAATAGAAACTGCCCCAGCAAGAATAATTACGGAAGAAATGATATAAAAAGTTTTTCTTTTCTTAATGAAATCAATTTTTGAATCTTTAAATAATTTTTCGGTCCATGCAGTTTTGAAATTAATTATTTTCCCTCTCTTAATACTATTCTCAAAAAACAATCTAGAAACAAATACTGCACAAAATAATGAGGTAAAAATACCCCAAAATAAGGTTGTTGCAAATCCTTGCACTAATCCAGTTCCGAAAATCATTAGAATAATTGCAGTAATTAAATTAGTTACATTTGAATCAATTATGGAAGGCATAGCGTGCTTAAAACCATCTCTTACTGCTATAATGAAACTTTTACCAATTGAAAGTTCTTCTTTAATACGTTCGTAAATAAGTACGTTAGCATCGACTGACATACCCACAGACAAAACTAAACCTGCAATACCAGGAAGGGTCATAGTTGCACCAAATGAAGCTAAAATACCTAAAAGCAAAAACAAGTTAACTATTAGAGCAATATTAGCTATCCAGCCCGCTTTGCTGTAATACACCATTACAAAAATCAAAACGGCCACTAAACCTAACAAGGATGAAATTACTCCGGCATTTACAGCTTTAGCTCCAACTGAAGCTCCAATTATTGCTTCTTCTATTATACTTGTTGGAGCTGGCAATTTACCTGCTTTCAACACATTGGCGAGATCTATGGCCTGATCTATACTAAAACCTCCTGAAATACTAGAATTTCCACCTGAAATTTCTTGATTTACGTTTGGTGCAGAATAAACATAGCCATCTAAAATTATTGCTACACTTTTCCCAATATTAGCTCCTGTTAAGGCTTTCCATTTTCTTGCTCCCAAAGCATTCATTTGCATTGATACATCTGGCTTTCCAGTTGTAGGGTCATAATCTTGTTTTGCATTAGTAATCACATCTCCTTCTAAAGGTGCATTTCCTACATCTTTTACAGTATATATACTCACAATTTCTTCACTCGTAGTTGGGTTAACTTGAGGACTTACGTCATACATAAATGACATATTTGAAGGAAAAATCCCTTGCACTTCTGGGCGTCTTAAAACCGAATTAAGTCTAGAGGAATCTTTAGTCCTTACTGCTAAACCACCTGTTGGTGAACCAATAAATATATTTGCCAGACTATTTTTATTTAATGAATCTACTTTGGTTGAGTCACTTGCCCCACTTTTCAATGCAGAAGCTAGTCCATTCCTAGTTGTATCTGCTTTTTGGATTTTAGAAGTTATATTTGAAAGTTTTTCTTCCAAATCAATTTTATTTAATATTGCGGTAAAAGCCGTAAAAGACTGATTGAGGTCTTGAATGCTATAAACTTCGCAAAACTCTAATTTTGCTGCTCCAGAAAGTAATTTCCTAACACGCTCTGGATTATCTACACCTGGTAACTCAACTTGAATTCGGTTGGAGCCAGGAATTCTAGATAAGTTTGGATTGGCAACACCAAATTTATCAACTCTTGTTTGAATAACTCTAAAAGATCTGTCAAAAGCTCCATCAACTTCCCCTTTTATAAATTTAACAACTTCTCCATCTGTTGAATTTAAATTTAATACATCTCTATTTGCACTTGTGGCAAATACGGAAGACAATTTTGTATCTGGTGCTAGTTTCTTATACTCCCCAACAAACAAATCCACATAATTTGATGAGCTAGTAACTGAAAGTTCTTTTGCTTTTATAATAGCCTGCGCAATTCTAGGATCACGAGCACCACTTGCCAAAGCTTTAACAATTTCAGTAGGTGAAACTTCCAAAATTACATGCATTCCACCTTGAAGGTCCAAACCTAAACCTAATTCTTGTTTGGTTAAATCTTCCAAAGTTGAACCCAAAAATACCTCTTGTTTCCAGAGCGAATCTAGATACCTTTGTTTTTTAGATTGATCAACTTTTCCAGATTTACCTGTAGCATAAGCAACAGCATCTTTTCTAATATCATTTACTTTCCAAGTTCTTAAAAGATAATACCCGCTTATTAGTACAATCACTATTAGGAGTATTGAAATTCCAAATTTATTTCTCATATATTTTTTGGCTCTTCCCCCAAAAGAGCAATTAATTCTGTTGCAAAGTACATGGGGAGTATGTACCTATTTTTGTTATTTATTTAAAAAGGATTAAGAAAAATACAAAATAAAATCAGGGTGCATTAATCGCGATATGATGCTCAAAAAGTTTTTCGAAGTAAGAATTTCTGAATAAAAAACGAGGATGTGAAAATATGACATGATTTTCTATGTGAAAAAGAAAAACAGTCTGAACATAAATCAAATCTAATTTCTGGAAATCAAAATCGTATGAAGGAACAACAATTTCAGGGCTAATTTGGGATAATTTTGCACTCTTTGGTTGTTTATCGTCAGTTTTAGCCTTTTTTTCGGGTTTAAAATGGCAAACATTTCCAAATGACAAATGTGCAGAAAGCACACTTATTAGAAGGATTATTCCTGTTAACTTTGATATAAAACTAGTTTTTTTCATTATTAAAGCACAAATCTACAATGATTTTAGATGAAAAGTCAATAAAAGTGCCAAAAATATGATTTATGTGAGAAGTGTTTGCTTTTTTTATGGAAAATCATAAAGATTTTACCAATTCCTGTTTTGAAAAATATACTATTCCTAGGTTTTTATCACATTTGGCTAAAGACAAAAATCTTTCGTCAATAAGAAAAGTATACACTAAAATTGAATCACTTATTTGTTGTATATTATTACTCATTTGTTCTTTATTTTTAATTCCATAACAATACGCTTCTAAAAGTCCCTTAAGTTTATTGTTTTTAATATCTGATATAACAATGTTTGAAGTATTTAATAATTCAATCTTTTTAATAACTGGCTTTTTTAATTCAAGTTTACAATTAACATTAACGACTTTGTCTTGTAAAAGCTGGTTAATAATTTCATCTCCTTCTTGTTCTACTAGGTGGACTATGTCAACTTCCTTTACTTTTTTTATTTTATAATCACCCATTTTTTCTTTTACGGCGGCAGTATCTACTCTTTGAACGTTACCACAAGAAAAATTAAAAATAAAGACTAAAAACAAAATAAAAATTTTCATATTTTTAAGGGATTAACAGGCTGGAGTCACCAAAGCTAAGAAACCGATAATTATTATTTAAAGCTTCATTATAAATCTCCCTCCATTTTTGCTCACCTATCAAGGCGGCTACTAAAAGCAGCAATGTTGAATTAGGCTGATGAAAATTAGTGATAATTCCTTTACAAATTCGAAATATATAACTTGGAAAAATCATTATTTCGGTATTTCCCACTAATTGGACAATATTTTCCCTTTTCATGTATAAAAGGATGGCATTTAAAGAATCAGAAAGTGAAATTTCATTATCAATACCATAAGGATATAATTTTTCAATAAAAAAAACAGTATCGTTTCCACTATTTAATACCAATTTTACCCCAAACCAATACAAGCTTTCTAAAGACCTCATTGATGTTGTACCGATAGGGATTACGTTAGCGCTATTTCTAATTAACTCTTTAATAAACTTTTCAGTGAAGACCATTTGCTCGCAATGCATAGGATGTTCTAAGGCATTTTTCACTTTTACAGGCATAAAAGTTCCAGCCCCTACATGTAAGGTTATAAAACTTCTTTGAATTTTTCTCTTATCTAATGCTTTAAAAACCCGGTCTGTAAAATGCAAGCCAGCTGTAGGTGCCGCCACGGCTCCGTCATTTTCAGAATATATAGTTTGGTAATCTATACTATCACTTTTTTCAGCTTCTCGGTTTAAATAAGGTGGCAAGGGAATATTGCCAAATGAGTTTACTATTCCAGCGAAGCTAATGTTTCCTTGCCATTCAAATTTAACTAAATTTAATTCATAGTCTGCCCATGAAATAGATATGGTTAATTCAAATCCGTCAACTAAACACCTATTATTTAATATTTCTTCAGGCTTCCATTTTTTTTTATTTCCAATTGTGCATTGCCAAATTACACAATTTTTGGCTTCCATTGTTTCAGAAATTACCACACTTGGAAATTCGGGATTAAGTAAAAAAACTTCGATTTGTGCTCCGCTTTCTCTAAAAAAATACAGTCTAGCAGGAATAACTCTAGTATTATTAAACACCAAAAATGTATTTTCGGGCAATAAATTGGAAAGATTAGAAAAAATATGATGGGATATTTTCCCCTTATTTGAAAATAAAAGCTTGGAATGATCTCTAACTTCAACCGGATATTTTGCTATTCTTTCCTGTGGCAAATCATACGAATAATCGTCAATGTTTATTTCTGTAATCATAAAGTTTAATCATCCGAAGGCTTAGGATTTGTAAAAAGCAACTTGATAGGTAGAATAAAAATAATAATAAGTAGCAGAAAAGCACCTAAAATTAATAGCCAATTGTAGTTAAAATCTAGTTTTTGGCCTTTGTTTGAATTTATATTGTTTAAACCTAAAATGACAAATATTAAAAATGTATTTACTGTTGCCACAAAGCCGCTAATCCAGCCGTTAAAGACACTTTTTAGCGATTGAGGGTTATTTGCCCATTTTGAGGAGGGATTAATCTTCGAAAAATCTATTTTTTGAAGCTGAGAATTTAATAAAGACATTAAGAAGTTAAAACCGAAAACCATACCAGCCGCCCAATAAAAAAAAATTTGCTTTTCAGTGAATTTTTCTGGTTTCCCAAATGCGTCATGGCTGATAGCAATAGACTCTGGTAAATTAGTATAACAAAATAAAACGACCATTGCCAAAATTACCAATGAAATTCTTTTCCCAAATCCAAAAAATATATTCGTCATTCGTTTTTAATTATACTTTAAAGAAATGCAGTTAATTTGAACCTTTAAATAAGTTACAAAGTTAAAACACAAGCACTAGATTATTTGTTTTTACCAAAAAAAATGTCAAAAATATATACAAAAACCGGAGACTTAGGCTCTACTTCATTAATCGGAGGCACCAGGCTACGAAAAGACCATGAAAAAATAGAAGCTTATGGCACTTTGGATGAGCTAAACGCATGGATTGGGGTACTAGCAGACGCTAAAGAAAACAGCAGTAGAATCGAAGTTCTTCGTGAAATTCAAGATCGATTATTTACAATTGGTGCCGAACTCGCTTCTGAGGCTGAGCAAAATAAAAGAAAACTTCCAGATCTTTTAGAAGCGGACGTAACATTCTTAGAAGCAGAAATGGATACTATGAATGAAAAAATTCCAACGTTAAGAGCCTTTGTTTTACCCGGTGGACACACTATTGTTTCATTTGCTCACGTAGCTCGAACAATCTGCCGCCGTGCAGAAAGGCAAGTTGTTAGACTTTCTAGTTTAGAACCAGTTAATCCATTAATAATTATCTATCTAAATAGACTTTCAGATTATCTTTTTATAGTTTCAAGGAAAATAACCCAAGAACAAAATAGCCCAGAAATAGTTTGGAAACCTAGACAATAATATTAGTTAACCAAAACCATTTTGCCAAACTTTTTAGGCCTATGAAATGCTGGGGATATTCCAGACATCGTTGGACTCCAGCAAAGGAAATCACAATTTTTTTCATTGCATACCCAATCTTTAGTACCACTCGATTCTCTAGAACGGATTCGATAAAAATTAATTCGATATTCATTACTAGGACTTTTGCCGATTAAAACCCAAGGAATACTTAACCTACCTTTCCAACTATTTTCCGAAGGTATTGCTTGATGGCGAATTCCAGCTTCTTCGTAAGATATCATTTTTTCAATGGTTTGCATTTCTGCTCCTAAACTTAAATTACTAATTTTACCTATCCACAGTGCATTATTGGGATTAATTTCTATTTCTAAATACTTTTTAGAATCCTCATGGCCAGCACTTATAAATATTTCAAAAACTTCTTGATTATATAATGAATCATTATGTTTCGTCATTTGATTTTCTGAAACAAATGGATTATCTAGACAATTGAAATTGACATTAAAAAAAAGTTCATCATAGCTAAGACTTACCTCTGTTTTATAAGGCGCGATTTCTCCATTTGTTGCATTTCTAAAATATATATCTAATGGACTAGACCACATATTTTTTGATAAGGAGAAAGCAAAAACTTCGTTATTCATTTTGAAAACTTAATTATTGCAACAAAAATAAGGGTTTGATTTACAAAAGGAAAACAAGATGAAAAATAAAATTAAAGTTTTATTTCTATCCTTTTATGATTTGGAAACTCAATTATTAAATTAAAACCTCGAAACCTATTTGGGTATTTTAATTCAATATCTTGGCTAAACGGGGTATTCTCTACATTTAACCTAAATTCGGGGCTATTCTTTACTTGAATTTTCATAATAAATTAAAAAACCCTGCTAGTTAAGAAGTTAACTAGCAGACATATTTATGATTATTAAAATCTTATTTCCTCTTCTTTCCAAAATCTTTCATCGAAAGCTCGCCTTTAAAAGCACCAGTAGCATCAAATCCAAGCACTATCTTAGTTTCATCTGCTTTTTTTATTACAACTGCAAAATTACCGTCTGTATTTTTAAAAGCTATTTTTATATTATATCCAGGGTATGTATTCGTTACATAGGCAGATATGCTAGGAGGCAAATTTGCTACCTCCACTTTTACTCCTCTTTTACCTTTTCCAGATCTTTCTGAAACAAATTGCCCCGCCTTGTCAAACACTAAACCTTTATGAGAATTATCTGCAAAGGTAATATGCACTAAAAAATTGCCAAGTAAATCAGTTCCTGCGTGCTTAATTGATGATCCAGCATAGGTAGTGTTTACATAACTTATTACAGTAGTTGGCAAAGCGGAAACTTCAATTTGAGTAATTTTATGTTTACCTCCTTTACTGTTAGACATATTAGACATATTAGGCATGTTAGGCATTGGAGTATCATTACTAGAAGCCAAAAACATAAAATCAATAGCAGCAGAATCAAACTCATCAGGAGATACGCTATTGTTTTCGCATGAAGTAATCGCAAAAGACAACGCTAAAAAAGCAACCCAAACTAATCTTAAATTTTTCATAAATTGATAATAATTTTAAAAGTTTTAAAATGAAAGTAAGAAATTCTTACAAATAAATTTCGAAGCATAACAATAATTAAGTATTAAATATTCCTTTTAATAACTCGAAAAAACTATACTATTCGAATTAAATAAGAATACGAAAAAGGTGTATATTTTGTTGCCTTGCTATTAAAAATAAATTAAAAAGAATAAATAACTAATTTATTATGAACAAGATGTGAATGAATAAAATATATTTAAATTTAAATAATAAAAACAAAAAAAGATATTTAAAAATTAATATTTAATAAGCAACGAAAACACAATAATCTATCGTATATATTCGTAACAAGTTTAGATTTCAAATTTAAAATTGGCTTTAGTGATATTTAAAAAACCTAAAACATTTAATTTAATTGATGTTTTGGAGGGCTGCATTGAAGAGCGAGGTTCAGCTCAAAAGCAACTCTTTGAACAGTACTATGGCCTTGTAAAAAAAATATGCTTGCGATATTCTGGAAGCAGAGATGAAGTAGATGAAATGATAAATGATGGTTTTATTAAGGTTTTCAACAAAATAAAACTTTTTGATAGAAATCAATCTTTCGACGCATGGTTCAGAACTGTAGTCATTAGAACTTGCATAGATTATTACAGAAAAAATAGTTCCAAAGTCCATTTTATTGATATTCAAGATGCTCCTTACATAGAACATAACGACTATCTAATTGAAAAACTCGCAGCAGAAGATATATTGGAATTAGTTCAAAAACTACCTCCTTCCTATCGTTTGGTCTTTTCGCTTTATGTTGTGGAAGGGTATGCGCATGCTGAAATAGCTGAATTATTAAATATAAATGAAGGAACTTCAAGATCTTACTTGGCAAAAGCCAGAATGAAATTACAAGAATGGGTAAGACAATATTTAGACGAATCAATAAATCAAAATAATCATGTCTGAAAATTACTTTGACGACAACATACGTAAAAAACTAGAATCTCTCCAACCGGAATATGACAGTTCGGCATGGGAAAAGCTTAGAAAATCACTACCAATTCCTTGGTATGTAAGTTTCCTGCGAGAATTTGGAGGATGGATTTATGGTGGACTAGCCACTGCCGCATTAATATATACCTATAATAACAATCAAACATTTAAAAAAGAAAACCTATTACTGAATGATAAAATATCTACTATTCAATCTTTAAAAATCGCTAATTCTGAAAAAGATACCGTATTTGTATCTTATAAAGAAATAGACACTGTTTATTTAACAAAAATAATTCGAGAAAAGGTTTTTGTTGGCTTTGATAAGGAACAACTTATTACTGAAGCTAGAAAAGGTATACTTTTTTCTTCTTCAACAAAAGGAAATTCAGAAAAGCATGAAATAGTTTCAAATACTATTTTGAAAGAAAATGAAATTAAAAACTCTGCTACTCCTGAAGATCAAAAAAATATAATTTTAAAACCATCTTCGAATAATTCTATTCCAATCGAAAATAATGAAGAGGAAATGAGAGTAGCCAAAGATGAAAATTTAAGGAATTCAAAGGATGAAAAAACATACAATGAAATTAAAGAAGAAATCCAAAAAGAAACACCTAAAATTGCTGAATTAATTATTCCTGAAAGAGAAATGCCAAAAGATGAGATTCCAGAACAGAAGTTTAAACTAAAGAATATTAATGCTAGATTTGGGATTGCATCAGATTATTCTGGAAATAGAGCTTCAAGTGTCGGACCTGCTATAGAGGTTTTTATGGGTGCAAGAATAAGCTTCAATATGGGTTTATTTGTAGCTGGAAAAAAAGAAGTGAAATTTAAGCAGCCAAAAGATTTTAATTCGGTTACTGGTAAACAATTTGAGGACAGATATATTAGACATATTGGTATGAGGCCTCAAAAAATAGAAAATATTGAAATTACAACTTCAATTATTAAATTACCTTTATTTATTAATTATTACATACCTATAAAAAACAACTTGGCATTTATTCTTACCTCAGGCGCAAAACTAGATCTTTCAGTAGTAGAAACCGTGAAATATAAGGTAGAACGTGTTGGTGGAGAAACCTTTATTAATAAATTTGAAAGTCAAAATAATCCTAGAGTTTTTAACAGCCTCTATTACGGCATGGGAATCCAATATAATTATAAAAGATTGTTTGGGCAATTTTCTCCTTATTTTGAATTTCCTTTTGGACAATCTTCATTTTTAATACCTCCTCGACGATTTGGGATAAATGCTGCATTGAAATTTTCACTTAAAAAATAAATACCATTTTTTAAAATCCTGCTTTATAAAGCAGGATTTTTCATTTTTATAGGTCATTATTTCTTACCTTTGCAGACTTTTTATATTGAAACCTTATGATTCAAAAAAAACAATTTATTTATGTTAAAAAATATCTTAAAGGCAATTCTATTTATTTGTATTTTAGTCCCAAGTTTTGCACAATTTAAACCTCGAATGTTTGAATTTGGCCCTAAGGCTGGTGCTCAAATAACTGGAATAAAAAATTTCGATACCACTACCATTGATAAAAAAATATCATTTCTTTACCAAGGGGGTATTTTCACCCGATTCAATTATAAAAAATTTAGCATTCAGCCTGAATTTATTTATCAAGTAAAAGGGGCCACTTTTAAAAATCCTCAAGCCAAACAAAATTACAAATATTTCTCAACTCCAATTTTATTTGGAGTTACTCCATTAAAAGGCATCTATTTTGAAACTGGTCCAGAATTTAGCTGGGCATTAAACCAAGGATTTAAAAAAGATGGGGTCACAATTTATGGGCCAGATGCAGCCACCGATAAATCTTGGATTATAGGAACAAGAATAAATATGCTAGATATGTTTTCTCTTGCAAGTTTAAATATTAGATATACCTATGGCCTTACCAATGTTTCTAAAAGCAAAAGTGGTGTAACTCCACTGGATTTAAGAAATCGGGCACTTCAAGTTACTTTTAGTTATACTTTTTCTGAATATTACAAATGGAAAAAGAAATATGGTGCAAAGAAAAGGAAATAAGCATGAATTTTATTGAAGAATTAAAGTGGAGAGGTATGTTACAAGATGCCATGCCTGGCACCGAAGAACAATTACAAAAAGAATCTACGGGAGGTTATATAGGTTTTGATCCAACTGCCAAATCCTTACATATTGGAAATCTAGCTACCATAATGTTGCTCAAACATTTTCAACTCGCTGGCCACAAACCTTATGCACTAATTGGTGGTGCAACCGGAATGGTAGGTGATCCTTCTGGGAAAAATGCAGAAAGGAATTTTCTTTCTGAGGAAGTCTTAAGAGCAAACCAAGAAGCTATAAAGTTGCAATTACAACGTTTTTTAGACTTTGACTGTGGAGAAAATTCTGCTGAAATAGTTAATAATTACGATTGGTTCAAAGAAATTGGTTTTTTGGAATTTCTTCGTGAAGTAGGTAAATACTTGACAGTCAATTACATGATGTCGAAAGATTCGGTAAAAAATCGTTTGACAACGGGCATTTCATTCACCGAATTTTCGTACCAATTATTGCAAGGCTATGATTTTTATTGGTTGTATAAAAACAAGAATTGCAAACTGCAAATGGGTGGCAGTGATCAATGGGGAAATATAGTAACCGGTACCGAACTAATTAGAAGAAAAGCGGCTGGTGAAGCATTTGCATTTACCTGCCCCTTAATAACAAAAGCAGATGGTGGCAAGTTTGGAAAAACAGAAAGCGGT
>JANOMP010000211.1:0-22761 GCA_031420365.1 Cytophagaceae bacterium | reverse complement strand
AGGGGCAAAAAATATGCTCAATATTAGAGTAACAGATATGAATAAAAAATGGGAAAATGTAATAAATCTAGTAAAAAAGGATTTTAGAAAACCATGTCTAAAAAAAACTGGTTAATAGCGACATTTTGGGATGCACCCCATTTTAAAAATAATTAAGTTAAAGTGAGATTTTTTATATAATTAGGAAATAATCCAGTTAGCATTAAAATACTAATAAAATAAGCAAATTTATAAAACATAATTTATCCCAAATAAATACAAAATGGCACGTATCAAGAAACTTGAATCCATTAGGATATCAAAATAAAAATGGAATAAAAAGTCTATTCAATTAAAAAGTTTCTCTTACTTTCATTAAAATTTTACAGCAAATTCTATAAATGCAATTATATTTAATTTTCTAGGGTAAAAATGAAAAAAAAATTATTCGTTCTTTTCTTGGGGTTGTTGGTGTTTTTAAATGCAAATGCCCAAACCAAGCCTAATGTCATTTTTATTATAGTCGATGATTTAGGGTACAATGACGTAGGTTTTATGGGAAGCAAATACTATGAAACACCATTTTTAGATAACCTTTCCTCAAAATCTACCATATTTTCTAGAGCGTATGCAGCATGTCAAGTTTGCAGTCCTTCTCGTGCCAGTATACTGTCTGGATCTTACCCAAGTACTCACGGTGTAACCGATTGGATTGGTGCTTCTTCAGGAATCGAATGGAGAAAACAAAATAAATTCACAAAAGTGTTACCACCACAGTATTCTAAGCAACTCGACTTGGAGTTTACTACTATTCCTGAACTCCTTAAGCAAAATAATTATGCAACATTCTTTGCTGGTAAATGGCATTTAGGGAACAAGGGTTTTTACCCTACAGATCAAGGATTCGACATTAATATTGCTGGCAGCCACAAAGGACACCCATCAAGTTATTTTTCGCCTTATGGTATGGAAAATATCACCAATGGGCCCAATGGGGAAAACCTCGATATGAGATTGGCAATAGAAACTTCAAAATTCATCGAAAAGAACAAAGACCAGCCTTTTTTTGCATTTCTTTCTTTTTACGCCGTACATTCTCCTATTCAAACTACAAAAGACAAATGGACCTACTTTAGAGATAAATCGGAAAAACAAGGCATAAATGAGAATGGATTTGCGATGGAACGTATCTTGCCAGCGCGTATAAAACAAGACAACCCTATTTATGCTGGCCTAGTTTCAAGTATGGACGATGCCGTTGGGGTAGTATTGGAAGCATTAAAAAAGAATAATTTAGATAAAAGCACCATAATCATATTTACGTCAGACAATGGCGGAGTGGTCTCTGGAGATAATTTCTCCACGAATTTATTACCGCTTAGAGGCGGAAAAGGCTACCAATGGGAAGGTGGAATACGAGTGCCTATGTTTATTTATATGCCGGGAGGAAAAGCCCAAAAAATCAATACTCCAGTGATTGGGATGGATTTTCTTCCCACAATTTTAGAACTGACCAATACCAAAGCCAAACCTTCTCAAAAAGTAGATGGGGTATCATTATTACCACTTTTAAATCAAAAAAAAATCTCAAAAAGATCACTTTTTTGGCATTACCCTCATTATGGAAATCAAGGAGGCGAACCTTCATCGATAATCCAAATGGAGAACTTCAAACTTATTCACTATTGGGAAGATGGTCGAAATGAATTGTATGACCTCGATAAAGATCTAGGAGAACAAAATAATATAGCCAAAAATTACCAGACAAAAGAAAAAAAAATGTGGAATAATCTAAATAATTGGTTACAAGAAACCAATGCGAAACTCCCAGAAATAGATAAGGAACATATTGCTGAAAAAGAGGAAATTCATAAAAACAAAGTGAAAACAGAAGTGTGGGCAAACCAAGAAAAAAATAGAAAAAATATGCTAAAAAAAGACTTCCAACCAAATATAAACTGGTGGGGAAGCCAAATAGATTGATTTGAAAAACTTATCTTAACTTTCTTAAAATCATTTTTAATAATGCACTTAAATCCAAAAATGTGCCGAATGTTCTCATGATTCTAACAAGTGTCCTAAATTAAAATCTTGGATTTACAGGATTTAGAGTGAAACCCTGAATTTTATAAACTTTAATTAATGATTGCTGTTTACTGAATTTGTTGTTAGCCTTACTTTTTTTTGAAAAAAACCCCGAATGCGGGACCAAACCAAAAAACACTCACAAAAAAAAATCCTGACTAGCCGTCCGCCATGAATTTTTAAATTAATAATCTAATTATTAGCAATTTAACTTGCTTAAAAATTTCCATACGGACGTTTTTGTGATTAATGGAACAATGTTTATTTGTTTTCTAAAAGATTTCACAAATGAATATTTCTCCACTCTAAATCCTATTTTTCTTAGTCTCCATTCTTATATTTTACTGGCTCTAATTTATAATTTGGATCGTTTGTACGGGCTGATTCTAGAATTCTAGTAAACTTAGTTACCAATTTGGGATTATCTTTCGAAACATCATTTCTTTCACCAATGTCTTTGCCTATATCGTATAACTCTACCGGCTTGTTCCAAAGTTTAATAAACTTCCAGTTTTGGTATCGAATAGCCTGTTTGGGTGTTCCTTCATTAAACTCCCAATACAAATATTCGTGCTTTTTTTGCTTTTTCTCTTTTCCTAAAAGAGTAGGTAAATAGGAGATTCCATCTATTTCTTTTGATAGCTTTATACCTGCGATTTCTGAAACTGTTGGAAGGAAATCCCAAAATGCAGAAATGTGTTCTGTAATACTTCCTGCCTTTATTTTAGAAGGCCATTTGGCAATAAATGGAATATGAATTCCTCCATCATAAACATCTCTTTTTTTGCCTTTAAATGGCTTATTGTTTTCAAAAAATGGACTGGTATATTCAGCACCATTGTCGGAGGTAAAAACAACTAATGTATTTTCATCAAGCCCTTGTATCTTAAGCATTTCCATCAATTTGCCAATATCTTTATCCATTCTAGAAATCATACCAGCAAAGGTCGAATTTCCTTCAGGGTCATTATGGTAATGCTCGTCTTTCATGGGGAATTTGTCCCAACCTAGATTTAAATATGGAGCTTTCGATTCCTCAGGAACAGTAAGTTCTAAATGAGGAATTGTAAAACATAAATACAAGAAAAAAGGGTCTTTTCCCTTCCTAGCTTTTTCTACATATGATATGGCTTCTTTTGCAATCAAATCATGAGCATATTGCCCCTTCTTTTCTGCAGTGACATTTCCAACTAATGGAACTTTTACATCGTTTCTCCATAAAAACTCAGGATAATAATGATGAGCGTCTCTATGCCCTTTATATCCAAAAAAATAATCAAATCCTTGAGCATTAGCTTGCATATCTTTACCCCAATCTGACATGCCCCACTTGCCAATAATAGCAGTTTGATATCCCGCTTTTTTTAATGACTTAGCTAACTGCTCATCATTATTAGGAAAATCTACTTTCATGTCTGTGGTTTCCCATCCTGGATTTTCACGAATTCGGGTATGTCCTGTATGATTTCCGCTCAAAAGACACGACCGAGATGGACCGCAAACTGGTGAACCAGAATAATGGTTTTTAAAAATGATTCCTTCCTTTGCAATTTTATCAATATTGGGAGTTTTTATTTTTGACTGCCCATTGAAACCTACATTATTAAATCCTAAATCATCGGCAATGATAAAAATAATGTTTGGTGTTTTTTGACCAAAAGCAAACAATGGTACGATAAAAAATAAGAAAAAAACCTTTTTCATATAGCAAATAATTTAAATAATATTTCCAAATTCTATTAATCCTCAAAAATACTTTTTCCTTCCGAAAGTTTTCAAATTAAGAAAAATTATTAGTCCATGTCACTTAATTTGAAATACTATAAGCTTCTTTAATCCAAGCAATTAATTCTTCATTAACTTCTTCTAATGAGGCAATTTGAACTCTAGGGGTGCACATAAGCCCGAATGGCCCAGAGTTTTCTAATCTGATTTCAATGGCTTATCTTTAAATTTTAATCCCAAGTTAATACGAGTTTTTGAAGCTGGTATAATTAATACAAACTGCCTTTTTCGTATAAAACTTACACTTTCCTTTTTGGGAACAACAGAAAGATTGTCTCCTATTTTTTCAATTTTTGCCAAAAGGTTTTCAAAAATAGGTTTTAAATTTTCTTTTCCATCATATTGATTACGTATTAAATCTTCAAAACCCTGAGATGCAGCATCTGAATTTTAGATTTTAAAACTACAAAATTGGCATGTCCATAGGAAAGATTGAATTGGGAATTAAGAAAATCCATTATGGCCTTATGTTTTTCTGTTTTTGAATCTTGAACAACTTTTATCTAATGTTCAAGTGTGTTTCCAGGGTTTTCTAGAATTCCTTTTTCCATAATATTTTCATAGTATCAATCTTCATTTTTTAAAAGTATTAATTTCTAAAATTTAAATCATAAATTTATTACCACAGACCCTGTTTTTTGTCCTAGTTCAACATATTTATGAGCATCTGGAATCTGTTCAAAAGAATATTCTCTATCTATTATAGCTTTCAAGTCTCCATTTTCAGCCATTTCCTTGAACAATAAAATCTGCTCCTTACTGTCTTTTGGAATGGGGAAAATGATTCTTTTAGTAAAAATAGGTAGAAAAACATTTTGTGATAAATAGCCTAACTCTGTTGAAAAATAAATGGCATCGGGTTTCATCAAGTTTTTACATTTGAAAAGTGAGCTTTTGCCAACTGCATCAAAAATAAAATCAAATTTATCTTCTATTTTAGTGAAATCTTCCTTTAAATAATCTACTACTCTTGTGGCACCTAATTCATATGCCAAATCAACATTTTTTGTATTTGTAACTGCTGTAACTTCAGCACCGAAATATTTGGCCAATTGTACTCCTGAGCTTCCAATAGAGCCTGAGGCTCCATTTACAAGAATCTTATGACCCTTTCGGATTTTTACTTTTTCTAAATAGTTGAATGCCAAATAAGGGCCTTCGCAGATTGTAGCAGCTTCTTTATAGGACAGATTTATAGGCTTATGGGCTATTGATCCGTTTTCAGATAAACAAATATATTCTGCATGAGCTCCGAATTTTTCAGTGCTTAATCCAAAAACTGCATCACCGACTTTAAAGTTAAATACGTTTTTTCCGATAGCTTCTACATCGCCAGCAAACTCGCTTCCTAAAACGTGCATTTTAGGTTTAAATAGGCCAGTAAAAAACCTAGCTATGAAATATTCCGCTCGCCTGATTCCTGTGTCTGTGCGATTCACCGTAGTAGCCTTAATTTTCACCAAAACTTCATCGTCTTTTGGAATAGGTTTCGCAATTTCCTTTAAACGAAGAACCTCTACTGAACCGTATTCGGTATTAACAAATGCCTTCATTTGCTATTTTTAATTGATTATACATTTAATAAAATAATTACGGTTATAAAATCTTAAACCATTAAGTTCTTAACACTTCTTGTCTTTACTTAAAATCCAAATGGCTAAGTTATTAAGTAGTATGAATAAGAGAGAGTATCTAATCAACCATTCTTATTCTGGATCAAAAATTTCCAATTTACTTCGTGAAAAAAGTCAAGTTGTCTTGACAATCCTATCCAAAAATACACAATAATCCTATGATTAATTTAAAAATAGAAATAAAATAAGGCAAGATTTGTGTATCCAATACTAACATTTTTTAATTGAATGTGCTTTGTTAAAAAAAAGGTAAATTTTGGTCGTAAAGTTATAAGAGTCTAAGAGTTTTTAAACTAATCAAACTTCAGATTCAGATTCCTTTTTTACGATACTATTTTTAAAGCCAATGAAGATTGTGTTTTTTAGATTCGCAAAGATTTCTATTCACTCTAGTTTTGCTCAAGGGAATTAATATTTTAATAACAATTTGGCATCTTTTTGACTAAAGTCAAATCGGAATCTTTTTTAGTATCCACTGGCTAAAGCCAGCGGTAATTGAATCTGTGGTCACAAAACACAGTGTTGAATTCTCTCCATCTTTAGATGGAGAATCGGAATTAATAAATCAAATCCGGCTTTAGCCAAACTTTTCAGCATTTAAGGATGGTGTTTTTTGGAGTCTCAGCATTGTATTTTTCTAAGAATTTTTTAATTTGAAAATATTCCAACTTTTTAGGTTTTTTTCATAGTGGAAGACACCAAAAAACAACCAAAAATATCTTAATAACAAATATCCAAAACAGATATAGATAACGCTAAATTTAAGTCCAAAAATACGCAAAAAATCAACTTAACTGCCAATATATTAATGTTTTATAATAAAATTATAATATTCCATTGATGTTAAACAATTTATTTTTGAAGATAAATTATAATTGTTTTCAATAAAATTCAAAAATTCAAAAAGGTAAATTTTTAAGATACTAATAACTAGTGCCTTATATTCCTTTTTTTATTAAATCTTTTAACCTACTTTTGTAAAAAATTAGTAAATCAGCATAAACAATGCCCAACACAGGAACGCTTTATTCTTTCAGGAATGAAAACGAGTCAGAGTGGTTACATACCACAGATTTTGATGTACTTAAAAAATAGTTTTGCAAACTTTCATTGCCAAAGGATACCAAATATTAATAAATGAAAAAGTAAGAGTAATTACAGATATAGGTAGTACTATAATGTCAGGTGAGGCAAAAGGAATGGTTAATGAATATCAAATCGGTAAAATTTTCCCATATACCCATCCAGTGTATTATTACTTACAAGAATAAATAGTATGAGATGTTTTTTTGCAACATTAATTCTAGTTATCAATTTAACTTCCCTATCTTGTAAGTCTGGTGAAGCACAAAGTTATTATCAAAGAGTCCAAAATTTTTATAAATTTGAGTAAATTTGGAAAAAGTCTTTCTGAAATTTATCGCAAAACTCGTATTCTATTAGAAAAGTATCCTAATATTAATAAGCAAATTGTCGCTTTAAAAAGCAAAGTTTCTAATTTTTCAAAATTTAGAAACGAGGTTAACAACTTATTTAACAAAGAAACACTACAAATACAGAAAGACCTTGAAGCTAATTTTCGAACAATATTGGGGATAATTTAAAATACTAATGTCTATTCGAATAAATGATAAATACTGAACAGTGTAAACAGCAATATGAGGAAAAGCTTTTTTCATTAGAGAAATTTGCAAAATCTATTGTTACTCAATTTAATGAAATTTTTGAGAATGAAAAGATTGAATTAGGCTTCCCACTTCAAATGCGGGTAAAAAAATGGAGTTCAATTTCTGAAAAAATTGATAGTAAGCGTTTCAATGTTAAAAAATCAGTTTTAGAACTTCAAGACTTAATTGGATTAAGGATTATTTTGTTGTCTCTGTCCGACTTAAATAAAATTGATGACATATTAAGAAAGGATTTTGATTTTGTGAAATCTTACAATCCAGCCGAGAAGCTAAATTTTGACCAATTTGGATATAATTCTCTACATTATGTTTTAAGAATACCACATTCTTGGAAATCTGTACCTAGTTTTAAAGTAATAGAAGATTTCCAATTTGAAATTCAAGTTAGGACATTATCACAACATATTTGGGCAGAAACATCTAGTGCTTTTGAATATAAAACGGAACAAAATATACCACGAAGTCTTCTGAGAAGTGTTGGAAGAATTTCAGCATTACTAGAAACAGTAGATTTTGAAATAGACAGGTTAATAATTGCACGAAATGAGTATAAACAAGAATTAGAAAATAATGAGATTAGCTTTAATGATGAAAATCTTAATGTAGACTTATTAGAAAGCCTATTAATAAAAAACATTGGCGACAGAAGATTTTCAGAAAACTTGCACTATGATTTGATTCTAAATGAATTAAAGTCAAATAATATTAATACTCAAAGTGATTTTCTGAATGTTATTAGCAAATATAAAAATGAACTAAGAAATAGTGAATCCCAGTATTTTGAAAGTATCAAATATTCAGAAGATGAATCGGAAAAAATGATTAAAAAACGTGGGTATTATATGGATTATTTGGGTGCAATTAGGTTTATGCTAAGAAAAGAAATAAGTGGTTATCAGCCCATATTGAAAATGTAATTACAATTTAATTAGTTTCTATTAAGTCCTTTTATTTTATAACAGAGGCCGTCTAATAGGGACAGCCTCTGTTTCTTTTATACTCCTGCTCAAATATTCTTCTTCCTCATCTCCTTCACTGCATAGTCCACAGATCTAGCGGTAAAAGCCATGTAGGTAAGCGATGGGTTTTGGGTAGAGGTGGAGGTCATGCATGAGCCATCGGTTACGAATACGTTTTTGCAGGCGTGCAGCTGGTTAAAGCCGTTTAGCATTGAGGTTTTTGGGTCTTTGCCCATTCGCACACCGCCCATTTCGTGTATGTCTAGGCCGGCGGCTTGTTTGCTGTCGCTAGTTTTTATATTGGTAAAGCCCGCCATTGTAAACATCTCCGTCATTTGCTCTAAATAGTCTTTCACCATTTTTTCATCGTTGTCGTCGTAGCCCACCGATATCTTCATTTGGGGGATACCGAATGGGTCTTTTAGATTATTATCCAAAGCCACATAATTGCTTTCTTTTGGTATGGTTTCGCCCATCATGTGTGAGCCTACGTTCCATCCACCAAATTCTTTTTTGGCTAAATTATCTTTTAGCGTTTCTCCCAAGCCTTCTCTAGAATTCCAAGACATTCTGTTGGCACCAAAGCCTGCAGCATAGCCTCTCAAAAAGTCAGTTTCTTGTTTCAAAACATTTCTAAACCTCGGTATGTAAGGACTATTTGGTCTTTTGCCTTCTGTGGTTTTGTCTAAAAAACCATCATATTGTGCCGAAACTCTAGCCCTATAATTGTGAAAGGCTACATATTTCCCTAAAACTCCACTGTCGTTTCCAAGTCCGTTCTGGAATCGGTTCGATGTTGAGTTTAATAAAATAAGATTGCTGTTTAGTGCTGCGGCATTCAAGAAAATTACTTTGGCATAAAATTCGGTCATTTCTTTTGTGTTTGCATCTACTACTCTAACACCAGTAGCCTTGCCTTTTTTCTCATCAAAAATGATAGAATGTACCACACTATCAGGCCTTAAAGTCATGTTTCCAGTTTTCATAGCCCAAGGAATTGTAGATGCATTACTGCTAAAATACCCGCCATAAGGACAGCCTCTTTCACAAATAGCTCTATTCTGACATTGGCCACGTCCTTGATCATAATGTATCTGGTTGGGCTTTGTGAGGTGGGCAGCTCTGCCAATTATTACATTCCTAGATTTTCCATATTTTTGAGCTACTTTTTGGCTAAAAAAGTCTTCTACGCAGTTCATCTCATGAGGAGGCAAAAATTCACCATCTGGCAAAACATCCAATCCATCTTTGTTTCCTGAAATTCCGGCAAACTTCTCTACATAACTATACCAAGGGGCAATTTCATCATAAGAAATGGGCCATTCAACTGCAAAACCATCACGTGCTGGCCCTTCAAAGTCATACCTGCTCCAACGCTGGGTTTGCCTTGCCCACATCAGTGACTTACCGCCTACTTGATACCCTCTGATCCAATCAAATGGTTTTTCTTGAATATATGGATGCTCTTTATCTTTGACAAAAAACTGTGAAGTACCTTCATAAAAAGCATAACATTTGCTAATAATCGGATTTTCTTTTTTGAAATCATGATTTAGTTGTCCTCTATGCTCAAACTCCCAAGGCTGGCTTGTGGTGGTAGGGTAATCTGTTATATGGCGAACATCCCGCCCTCTTTCAAGCACCAAAGTTTTTAATCCTTTCTCGCACAATTCTTTTGCGGCCCAGCCTCCACTAATGCCAGAGCCAATCACTATTGCATCAAAAGTTTGTTTTTTTATATTTATTAAATTCATTTTTTATTGGGTTAAAGGCACACAGCCGTAATATCTAGCTGGAGCAAATTCAAATTTAGCAATGTTTATCATATAATATTCAGAGGTGGTGTAGGCTTGAACACTAAGCCTTTTCACAGTATCAAAAAACCACTTTTGGTCTTTTTCTGAGCTGAGGTTTAAGCCTTGCAACAAATGCATTTTTTGTTCTTTACTACATTCCGAATAGCTTTTTCCATACAAAACCCTAGTTATTTCTTCTACTTTTCCCAATCCAGATTTAAACTTTGTTTGGTCATCCTTACTATGGACATCAGATATCATAGTTTTAATGAATTTTGAAATTTCTAAAATTTTTGCTCCGGGTGTGGAAGTTTCAGGAATAATTACTTCGGTTAAATCGGCTAGCAAATTTTCTTCTACCGTATTTAAAAGTAAAGAATCTTTCTTGATTTTTGATGGTGTCCAAGCATTTGCCCATGAGGGTAATGCTCCCACACCCAATGCACTTAAGCCCAAAGTGCTGAAAACGGCTCTTCTTTTCATGAATAGAAAGGTTAAATAAATTTTTTATAAAAATAGGAATAAAAATGATTGCGGGGATAATATTTCTTTTATTATTTTGATTTAACGGATGTTGACTTTCTTAGTAAATAGAAAAAAACGATGAATTGAATGATAAATCCATAATATTTCCTCAAATTTGAATTTAAAATCAATTCCTAAAAATGAATAAAACTATTGCTCTCTTATTACTTTCAATAAGCACTTTTGGACAAATAACTGCTTCCAAAAAAGATTGGAAACAACTGTTTAATGGAAAAAATCTTGATGGATGGGATATAAAAATAAGAGGATATGAGTTAAACGACAATTTTGGTCAAACGTTTTCTGTGAAGAATAAGAAAATTGTTGTAAATTATAATGCCTACGACCCCTTTAATTTCAGATATGGACACTTATTTTTTAAAGAAACCTTTTCCCATTACAAAATTGCAGTCGAGTATCGATTCATTGGTGACCAAGCTAAAGGAGGCGAAAGTTGGGCTACAAGAAATAGCGGCATTATGATACATGGGCAGCTAGCCAAAACTATGTTAAAAGATCAAGATTTTCCCATTTCAATTGAAGTGCAACTATTAGGGGGACTAAGCAATGGAAAATCAAGAACCAATTGCAATTTATGCACTCCTGGCACTCATGTAGTGTATGAAAACAAATTGGATACTAGACATTGTATAAATTCCACTTCAAAAACCTTTGATGGCGACCAATGGGTTCGTGCAGAAGTAGAAGTTTTAGGAGACTCTTTAATTAGACATTTTGTTAACAATGAAATGGTAATAACTTACCAAAAGCCAGTAATTGGAGGTGGAGTGGTAAGTGGTTTTGACCCATTAGTAAAAATAGATGGCAAAAGGCTAATAGAAGGATCTATTTCTTTACAGAGCGAAAGCCATCCAATTGAGTTTAGAAAAGTAGAAATCTTAAATTTAAAGGGATGTATGGACTCAAAGGCGAAAAACTTTAAAAGCTATTATGTTGAAAAAGACAATTCAAAATGTAAGTATTAAATATCCTAAAGCCTATTTATATTTGTTGAAATTAATCAAACCAATCTAAATGAAAAAAGGTATTTTTATTTCATTATTAATCGTAAATTTTTCCGTTTTTTCACAAATAAGAACCCCACAGTCAAGTCCAAATACTACTATAACTCAAGAACTAGGATTAACCAAAATTACACTTAATTACAGTCGCCCATCAACAAAGGGCAGGGTAATATTTGGAAACCTAGTGCCTTATGGTAAAGTTTGGAGAACAGGTGCAAACCAAATTACAAGCATAAAGTTTGATGCCGATGTATCAATAAATGGCCAAATGGTAAAAGCTGGAAGCTATGGTTTATATACGATTCCGGGTTTAAAAACATGGAAAATTATTTTTAACAGCGAAGATCAAAAATGGGGGGCGTATGAATATGACGCAAAAAAAGATGTGATGAGCTTTGAGATAGTGCCTCAAAAACTAAAAAACAAGGTAGAACATTTAAAAATTGAATTTGCCGAATATACCACCACCTCTGCATTTATCAGCATTGCTTGGGAAAAAACAGCGGTGCGGTTCAAGGTTGAACAAAATGTTCAAGATCAGATTCTTGCAGAAATCAAAGAAAAAACAAATGTTCTAAATCCGACCGAAAGTACTTTGATGTCGGCCGCTGATTATTATTATGAAAACAATATAAATTTGTCTCAGGCACTTATTTGGGCACAACAAGTTGTGGAAAAGGATAAGCAATATTGGACCTACCAATTGGTAGCTAGAATTGCAGCAAAACTAGGTCGATGTGAAATAGCAGTTCCAAACGCACAAAAATCGATGGAATTGGCAATCAAAGAAAATGACGATGCCTATGTTTTGAAGAATAAAGATGTATTGCAAACGTGTAGTAAATCAAAATTAAATAGTTTTAAAACGCAGAACTAATGTTCTAAACAAAACCTGAAATAAATGAAATTAATAGCTTCTATAGACCAAGGAACAACCAGCACACGTTGCATCTTTTTTGACAAAAAAGGGAATATTGTTTCTGTTTCTCAAAAAGAGCATGAACAGATTTTTCCACAACCAGGTTGGGTAGAACACAATACGGAAGAAATCTGGCATAATACATTGGAAGTAATAGCTAATGCAAGAATAAAAAAAGAAATTAAAATTAATAATATAGTAGCTTGCGGTATCACCAACCAAAGAGAAACTACGGTAGTGTGGAACAAACGAACAGGAAAACCTTATTATAATGCATTAGTTTGGCAAGATACTCGGGTAGGAAAACGTGTTGAAGAACTCGAAAAAGCAATAGGAAGTGATTGGTTTAGAGCTAAAACGGGTTTACCATTAGCAACATATTTTAGTGGGCTAAAGATTCAGTGGTTATTAGAAAACATTGAGGGCTTAAGAAAAGATGCAGAGGAAGGAATAGCTGTTTTTGGCAACATGGATACGTTTTTGGTTTGGAATTTAACCGGAGGCATAAACAATGGGTTACACATTACTGACGTAACAAACGCTTCAAGAACTCAACTCATGAACTTAAGTACATTGATGTGGGACAATGAAATTTTGGATAAGCTAGCTATTCCTAAAGCTATGCTGCCTGAAATAAAACCAAGCAGCATGAATTATGGAACCATTGTAGCTGAACCTTTACAGGGAGTGCCATTAGCTGGAATTTTGGGCGATCAGCAAGCTGCACTGGTAGGCCAAACATGTTTTAAACCAGGGGAAGCAAAAAACACCTATGGAACTGGATGCTTTATGCTTTTAAATACTGGACTAAAAGCCATTCCTTCAAAATATGGTTTATTAACAACAGTAGCCTATCAATTCGAGAACCAAGCCGTGCATTATGCATTAGAAGGATCTGTTGCCATGGCCGGCGCATTAGTGCAATGGGTACGTGATAACTTGGGCTTAATAAAAGAAAGTAGTGAGATTCAACAATTAGCTGAAGCGGTAGAAGACAATGGTGGAGCCTATTTTGTGCCTGCATTTTCTGGCCTATATGCCCCATACTGGGAAAACTCCGCTCGAGGAGTAATAGCTGGACTAACTCGATATGTGAACAAAAACCATATTGCTAGAGCTGTGTTAGAAGCCACTGCTTATCAAACGTTAGATGTGCTAGAAGCTATGGAAAAAGATGCAGGAATAGAAATCACTTCTTTGAGAGTGGATGGTGGTATGACTATTAATGAGCTATTAATGCAGTTTCAGTCTGATATGCTTAAGGTACCAGTAATACGCCCCTTAATGGTAGAAACAACAGCCCTAGGAGCTGCTTATGCTGCTGGTCTAGCAGTAGGATATTGGGAAAGTTTTGAAGATTTAATAGACAATTGGGGCATTGACAAAACTTGGAAGCCTAAATTAGCTGAAGAAAAAAGAGAAAAATATCATAAAGGATGGAAAAAGGCCATTGCGAGGTCTTTAAATTGGGAAGAAAATGAATAGGATAAAAGAAAAATGGGCCAATGGTGAGGTTGTTACAAATGCATGGATAAGTACGCCAAGTTCTTGGTCGGCGGAAATAATGGCAAGTGTGGGTTTCGATGTGATGACTATAGACGCTCAGCATGGATTGGCGCCTGATTTGACTGCTATGCTGCCTATGCTTCAGGCCATAAAAGGAAGCCGAACAGTGCCTTTCGTGCGGTTGCCCGACAACAATGCCGCTTATATTATGCGTATGCTTGACGCTGGTGTGGTGGGACTGATATGCCCGATGTTAGACACCGCCGAAGAAACTGCAGCATTTGTGAGAGCTGCTAAATATTATCCTAAAGGCAATAGAAGTCATGGACCTACCCGCTCAAACTTGGTTTATGGAGATGATTATGTCAGCAAAGCCAATGATTTCACCATTACGCTAGCCATGGTAGAAACTCCCGATGCATTAAAGAACATCAGAGAAATGGCTAAAGTGCCTGATTTGGATGGTTTTTATGTTGGTCCGTGGGATTTAAGTATGTCGCTGGGCTATAAGAATCTAGCAGATTTTCAAGACCCGAATTTTTTGAATATTCTCAAAGAAATATTGGCTGTAGCCACTGAGCATAATCTTGTGGCTGGCATACATGCTTCTACACCCCAATATGCTCGTTTATTTGCCGACTTGGGCTATAAATTCGTGACAATGATCAACGATTCTTCCGCATTAAAAGCGATTGCTAAAACTACATTGGCCGAATTTGAAGGCTCAGGGGAAAAAGGAAAACTGAGTGGATATTAAGGATCTGATACAAAATAACCTTTACATTTTATCTCTTTCTTCTACCTTTTTTCTTCGTTAAAAAATCTTTGAATAGCTATACTATTTAAAGATTTTTTGCCTTGAAAAATAACAAAATAAATTCGTCAATTCTGTAAACCTTATTTCTTAACAAATCCTAAGATTAAAGTTATACAAAGTCATTAATTTGGTGTTTATAATCTCTGAATTTTTATAATTTTGGGGATTATGGTCGAATTATTTATACAAATTTGGGGATTAGAAAAATTTATTGTGTACATTTGTGTATAAAATTGCTCTACATTGATACACAGGACAATTGCTAATTTAATAGACGAAAGGATGTTTTCAGGTAAAACTATCCTATTAATGGGTGCAAGGCAAGTTGGTAAAACCACAATGCTTAAAAAGCTTCAAGAAAAATACAGTCTTCCAACTCTTTTCTTAAATGCAGACCTCCCGGTGGTGAGAGAGAGACTTACAAATGTTGGCGTAGAAGATTTGAGGACATTTTTGGGCGAATCTAAGATTGTCATTATTGATGAAGCGCAAAGGATAAAAAATGTTGGCTTGACTCTAAAAGTCATTCACGAAAACTTTTCAAGTATCCAGTTGATAGCTACAGGTTCATCGGCTTTGGAACTTGCTAATGAGATTAACGAACCCTTGACAGGTCGCAAATGGGAGTTTCAAATGTTTGCTATTAGTTGGAAAGAATTAGTTGATAGCAGTAATTTTTTTGAAGCCCTAGATCAGCTTGAAAATCGGTTATTATTTGGAATGTATCCTGCGGTTTTGAACAATAAAGGACAGGAGCGTGAAATACTCAACGAGCTTTCTAGTAGCTATTTATACAAAGATTTATTGTCTTATCAAGGCATAAGGAAACCACAAATTATTGAAAACCTATTGACGGCCTTGGCTTTTCAGGTGGGGAGCGAAGTGTCTTATAATGAACTTAGTAGGACTTTGGGAATCGACAAAGCAACGGTTGAGAATTATATAAGTTTACTAGAAAAGGCCTTTGTGGTTTTTCGACTCCAAGCGTTTAGTAGAAATCTAAGGAACGAAATAAATACTTCTCGAAAAATATATTTTTATGACAATGGCATCCGAAATGCCATCATTGCCAATTTCAATCCTATTGGTCTAAGAAGTGATATTGGAGCATTATGGGAAAATTTTTTGATAAGCGAAAGAATCAAAAAAAATCAAAACGAAAGACTATTTGCTAAAACTTACTTTTGGAGAAATCACGCACAACAAGAAATAGACTTCATTGAGGAAAAGGATGGTAAAATAGATGCTTTTGAATTTAAATGGAATCCGAAAGCAAAAGTAAAATTTCCAGCTTCATTTATAGAAAGCTATGCCCCCGAGAAAACAATGGTTATTTCTAGAAATAATTTTCATGAATTTATTTAATTTGGGGATTGTAATCTCTGAATTAATATAAATTTGGGGATTATGTTCTCCAAATTTTTTATTATTGACTATCAATATTATTCTTAATAACTATGTTAATATATACTGCTATGTATCATAATTCTCATCATTAGCATTTGGTTTTATCTTAGCAAAGGTATCTTTGTTATTTCCCCCCACCATCATCTAAAAATTCTCAAGAGCCTCTACAGCATCTGGAAAGTTTTATCAGACGCATTATTGACTTTTTCAGTAGTCCCTAATTAATATTATTAGATACTATATAATTCATTTCGTAGCTTTTTGAAGATTGTTGACCAAAAACAGATAATGTTTGATCTTTGGAAATTGTAAATTTCATTTCTTTTATTAATTGTGTTTCTAAATTAACAATTAAAACTCCCTCATAATCAGCCCTACCAAGCAAAGTCTTAACTTCGATACTTGCCCCTTGTTTAATTTTCTCAATTATTTCTACCTCGTCTGCTTTTGATTGTCCCAAATCGTCATTGTTTTTCATTTTACCATTAAAACTAATTGTTGCAAAGGATGCATCAATATTTATAATTCTATACGCATTTACGAATCTTCCAGAACTATTAATTAAAGTATCAATCCAATTCTTATTTATAGAAAGAACTCCATCAAAGTTAATAAATATACCAGAAAGTTCATTTATGGGATGCATTTGAGGTAGGCTACCGATATTTGCTTTCGAAACAGTTTTTGAAACGAAATTATTCTTTTCAAGAATAATTTTATTTGGCACATTTAATTGTTGTAAGTAAAAATCTAATGCTGATTTGTTGAACCTATCACTTGCAGACGGAACATCTGTATCAATATCTAAAGAGCCTTTTTTGTCTTTAATGCGTTTCATTTCAAAAGTTAAAGTTAACTTTTCTTTTGATGGTTGAACTTTTAGGGTTCTAAAAACTGAATAACTTGAAATTCCATTAGTTGCAGCCTGACCACTTGGAGGTGGAGTTGTAACAATTCGAATATTGGGGTTAGAAGGTTTTTGAGAAACTATCGAATTTGTAGTACTTTTTGATGTATAGGATATTTCATTAAAAATTTTCAAAGATCTGAATGCTTCAAATGATTGAGCATGTGAAAAGTAGATGCAATTGAAAAAGAGGAGAAGATTAAAAACAATTAATTTCATAATTTATTAGACGTTTTATTTGCAAATGAAAATGAAAAAAAACTAAAATTGCAAGCTGACTCTGATTTTTTTAAATTTTTTAAACAAATTAATTATTATGAAACAATTAATTATGATATTTTGAATTTCTTCCCTCAAAGGGCTTAAATCTTCTTCTAGACTTTGATTTGAACAAGTACATTCTGAAAAACAATGGCTTGAAGGCTGGTTTAAAGGTAATGAATGCATTAGGTATTAAAAATCAAGTTCAAATAAATCAAAGTAACAATCTACTAACTTACCAATTCGATAATATTTTACCCAGAGTCTTTATGCTAAACTTAACCATTTATCCTGAAAGTTGGAAATAATACCCCCAATTATCTATTTCTTCTTAAAACCGCCTTTACTTTTCGGTTTTTTAAAATTAGCTTTTGGCTTTGTTGACTTTTCTTTAGATTTATCCTTTTCTTGTTTTAGTTTTATATACTTCTGATTCTTTGCAAAGAATTTCTCAAAAGCATCTCTGTTTTTTGGTCAGGCTCCGTATGATGATAGCTGACGAATACGTTGTGAACATTATCTGCCATTGTTATTCTATTTGATATTCACTTCAATTATCTTACTTATATCAATTCCTAAAATGTCCACGACTTTTACCATCACTTTGTATTTGCCTGTTGCTTTGTATTCGTGAGTAATACTGGTAAATTCAAGTTTTGGATTTTTCTTTGAACGGAAACTCTGCCACTCGTTTTCAAATAAATAATTGCCACTCCATTTTTCCTCCGTTACACCTTTGTCATTTTTTACTTTGATAATTTCTTGCTTGTCCTCGTAGTTGAAATCAATTGCCCAATAATCTATCCAGTCGAACCAGTTTTCAGTAAGTAAAGTGCGGGTGATAATGCTGTTTTTGTCTTTTTCAATTTTAAAAATTTGTCCGTCCTCAATTACAACTTTGCTTCCTGCACGCATAGTATCCTGTACTTTTTCAATGTCATCTTGTGTATAATGGGTTACAAAATCAGTAAGTTCAATGGTTATGGATTTGCCTTTTATATTTTCATTGGTATTTAGATAAGCCACATCAAAGAATTTTACTTGTCCTTTTTCTACGGCTCGTTTATCAAACACATCTTTGGGAATGTATTTCAATGTTACAGAAACGCCTTTCTCTTTAAGTTCTTGAATAAACTGTGGCGTTAAACCCATTTCAAATTCAAAGCCCAACACATCCACTTGTGTGTAAAGTTTGGTGCGACATTCTTCAAAAATATTCATTAGTCTGCTTTGTGTTACCGGCACATCTAATGGGCCAACATGTACAAAGTGACCTGCTTTGCTTCCGTGTAAAGTGCTGTGTCCTTCAATGCGTTTGGCTTTATAGGCCTCCAAAATTAAATCTACATACAAATCTTCTTTGGCTTTTCGTTTACCGTTGGTAAGGTCGTCCATAAAGAACTGGCGTTCATATTTACCAAGGTTTAGCAATTCAAAAGCCCTGAAATCTTTACCATTAGTTTGCAACTCTCTTTGCACGCCAATTAAGCGTTTACGTGCAGTATGAATTGAAAATCTCCCTAAGTCAGTCGTAATCCATTTACGTCCCATCTTTTCGGCAACGGCTGCGGTTGTACCACTACCACAAAAGAAATCCGCAATTAAATCTCCTTCATTGCTACTTGCTTTGATAATTCTTTCTAAGAGGGCTTCGGGTTTTTGGGTGGGATAGTTTAATCTTTCAATCGCCTGTGAGTTAATAAAATTAATTTCCCAAACATCGGGAGCTATTGTTTCGCCAGTTTTTACTTTTACAATTCTTGCATAATCTTTTAATTTTATTCTACCTTCTTCAACTGCTTTGTCTACTCTTTCTTGGTCGTATACCAACAATTGTGGCTGTCTCCTACCTTCAATAAATACGGAATTTCTATCCCATCCTTTTTCGTGTTTTGCTTTTTGTCCTTCGGTTGATTCAATAAAGACAGGATTCAATGTAAATTCAGTACTCTTTGCATAAAATAGAATGTCATCGTGCATTTTTTGATATGCATTACTCGCAGCTGTCCATCTTCTGTAATACCAAACAATGCTATTTTTGAAATTATCAACACCGAAAATATCGTCTAATAATAATTTCAAATATGGGCTAACCCTCGAATCCACGTGTACATATATACTACCGTCAATAGCCAATAGATTATACATTAATTTTAATCTTTCATACATCATACTTAGGTAAGATGAAATACCTTTTCCCCAAGTATCACGATAAGCAATTTCCTCAATTATACTTTGTTTCTTTTCAACACTATCTTCCCCAATTTTTATTTCAAATCCGAAATCAGCACCAACAGCAAAAGGAGGGTCAATGTAAATTAGTTTAAGTCCGCCTTCTTTTTCAATTTCTTCTCGTAGTGGCCCATTTGCCAAAGAGGAAAGAATGAGTTTGTTATCGCCCCAAATAAGTTTGTTTGTCCAGCCCTTTTTTTGTCTGCCTCTAAAATCAGTTTCAAACATAGAAAAAGCATCACCCTCTTTTTTCGCTTCCTTTCTTGGTTCATCAATATGCTCAATGCTATGAAAAGGCAAAGCCACATTGGTTACATCTTCTTTTCTGCCATTCCAAAAAAGAAATACATCTTCTTCATCGGCAAAAAGTTTATAGATGTATTCTTTAGGCAATTTTTCGCCTGCCTTTATTAGGTCTATTATTCTGTTTTTATCGTTATCGTTCAAATTCATTTTTTTGTATTTAGACTTTTTTATACGCCTTTATAGACTTTTTGCTGTTTATTTCATCCGATTTGGTCTAATATAAATCGTTGAAAATCATTGCATTAAATTTTTGTTAGGCATTTTTGTTAGGCATTTTGTTAAAAAACACTCATTTATTTCACCCGCTTTTGCCTAATAAATATTTGGTACCGTTTCCTTGCCCCATTTTATCAATTGTACCTTTTTCAATCATTTTATAAATAGCCTTCCTTATCTTATCATAAGAAAGTTCTGGGGCTATTCTAGTTCTAATATCTCCTAATGAGGTTGGCCCATAAATCTTCACATCCTGATAAATCAATTCTTCCAAACGATGGTTTTCAATTCGCTTCAAATTGGTTTTACCTTTAAAGTTGGCTTTCTTTAAAAACTCAGGATTTACCAAATATTCCGTTCCTTTTGTTTTCCCTTTTAGAATAATCAAGTTCAAAACAACCAACCTACCAAGCCAATTAGTCACAACATTGGGAGTGTCGGGTAAATTCAACTCTTTAGAAAATTGTAGTGCAGAAATTGAGTTGTGTTGGGCAATTAATCCAAGTGAAATTAATTCTTTTGAGTTCAATGCAAATTCGGCATTGGCTCTATTGATTAAAGAAACAATTTCGGGTTTAGAGATGCGTTTGTTAATGGTAAATTGTACATAATCATCGCCTTGATATGGAATTGGGATATGCTTGGCATTAGATAATAAAACTTGATACATTTTATCAATGCCTGACCCTTCTTTATCCATTAAATGTAGATCATAAAACACTTGTGCTAAATAAGGATTACGCCTTACGTTTTTATGTAAAACATTGGCTGCAGTTACACCAATAGGGAAAAGACCTGGATTTACAACCTCTAAACGGTCAGCATATAAATTTATAAAAATGTCACCTCTGGTAGTATATGGTCGATGCACCAAAGCATTTGCCATTAACTCACGAATCACTTCTTCTTCGTAATTTGGAACAAATTTCCTGAACATACCATCTGCAACGTCAATACCTTCTTTCCAATCGGGTATTTCAGTCCAAATAGCTTCAATTAATTCTTTAGGATTCAGCGAATGATTTTCCCAAAGAATCTTGTTAACTTTTTGCTCCCTTTCATCAAATTTTAAAAAATGAATAGTTGGTGCATAAAGCAATTTTGCTCTATCGTTTCTTTTTCCAAGCCAAAGCACACCGAGGTTTGTGAGAAAACCATCTTCCGCAAAAAAATAATGGTCTAATAATTCATTGTCATTTTTTTGTTTAACATTAGCAGATGTTCTGGTAGAATCTTTTATGTCTTGTTTAAATTTTAAAAATTTGGATGCATCAATCTCTGAAATGGGAATTCTTGTTTTTCTGGTTTCCCAAATAAATGAAGGCTTATCAGTAAACAAACGAGAAAGTTCATCAGGCAAAAGAGGAACACAAGTATCATCACTTCTGTAATAATATTTACCATCGGTGGTGGAAGCAATTGTTGATGCACTAAATAAAATTTCGAATTCTATAAATTCACCTCCATTTTCTGCTGTTTTAATAATTGCATTAACACCAACATTCACAGAATTTTCTGCAATTTTCTTTTTTATCTTAAAAGGTAAATCCGTATCAATTTTTTGATTAGAAAGTGGTAATGTATCACCATCGGCAATTCCAATAAGTATAATTCCTCCGCGGCTGTTTGCAAAACAAACACAGTCTTTAGCTAATTCTTTCCAATCAGCCGTTTTTCCAATAACGGTATCTAATCTTTTTTTGTCTATGTATTGATTTTCTCTCATTTCACTTCAAATAGTTGTAAAACATCAGCAAATGATTTTAAATCATTTTTTATTTCTTCCCACTTCTCTTGCTTTACATAAACAGGAGTATAAGTGTATTCCTTTTGTGCTGTGTTTATGTCTTTGCACCAAGTGGCAAGGCGTTGTATTTTGCGTATATCGTCTAAATCTTCACGCCCTTTGGTTTCTAAAATGAAAAATGTTTTGGATGATGTTTTGATAAAAAAGTCGGGAAAGAATGAAGCAATATTTCCGTTTTCTTTTTGGTATTCAATACTAAAATTTACGCCACCTTCGCCAAAAGTATTTTTAGCAAACGAAACAACATCATTGAACCTGCTTTCGCAGAAAGAGGAAAACTCTAATTCAAAAGGATTGTCGCCAATGATTTTATTGAAAACAGATTTCTTTGGAACAAGGAAAGGTTGGTTTTCTGCAATCTTTGGCTTTGTTAATTTCAGCGAAATAAAGTTTTTTACTTCTGCCGTTCCCTTGTCGGTAATGGTTAATTCGTCAATTGCTTTTTTAAACGAAGTTTTTAAAATCTCTTTTGGTTGCAACTCCGATAAATTCCTCATTGTTTGTGGGTCGCTTAATTCAACCTCTTTCGTAAACAGTTGATATTTTATAAAGCTTTCAACTTTTGGATATAGTAGATTAAATCCGCTTACTAAACGGCTGTCTTTTAAGATAACAGAAGTAAAAAAGCCAATTACATTTCTGTAATCTGGTGTTGTGTCTTTGAAAACTGTTTTATGTGAAAAACCTCCGTCAATGTCATTGAAAACAATTTCTTTCAATTCATCGCTATTGAATTTTTTCTGTATTACTTTTTCGTTTTTGAATTTCAGAACTCCATGTCTAATCCTCTGATTTTAGTATTCGGGGGGATTTGCACGTAAACTAAAAAGTGGGGATATTTGTGAATGCAATTAATACTTCCCATTTTTCCGTCTGGCACACACCTTATCAGTGCTTGTACTGCTTT
>JANOMP010000210.1:0-2077 GCA_031420365.1 Cytophagaceae bacterium | reverse complement strand
GTGAATATTTTTGGTGGAATTGTAAGGTGCGATAGAGTGGCAGCTGGCATTGTGGAAGCTTACAAATCAATCGGTGAGATACCAGTACCAATTATAGTAAGATTACAAGGAACTAATGCGGAAGAAGGCTCTAAAATAATAAATGAATCTGGATTGAAAGTCTATTCTGCAGTATTGTTAAAAGATGCTGCTGAGTTGATTACTAAGGTTTTGGCGTAAGGTTATTTCATAAGAGAATTTTCATAGGGCAACTTTTCAGGTTGCCCTTTTTTGTGCTCTTAATCAGTAGTAAAAAATAAATTATTAAATTGACTAGTATGAAATTTGTAGCCTTTTTGGACGTGTTGGGATTTAAAGAAATAGTTCTAAATAATAATCATGAGGATTTAGTTTCCATTTTTAAGACTAACATTCATCTAAATTTGCAAATTGCTATAGCATCAGGTAGTTATGTTCAAGCTGAAAACACCCAGGGAAAAAAAGTTTTGGCTGATTTTAGAAAAATAAAAATAAATTCTTTTGTAATATCCGATAGTATTATACTTTGGACAAACAGTGCCACAGTTTTGGAATTTGTATATCTTATTCAAACATTACAAATATTTTTGGCTGGTACTTTAGTTGGTGGTATTCCTTTGAGAGGTGGTGTTTCCGTTGGAAATTTATCTGTTATTGGTGTTGAATATAGTAATGATTTTATAGTAAACCATAAAACAATAATTGGGGAAGGATTGGTTAACGCTTACAAGCTGGAAGGCCTGTCAGATTGGTCAGGTTGCATTATAGATGAAAAGGTAATTAAATACTTGGACAATGAAGTTTCCAACGCTTGTCATGGTAATTTTGATTTATTAAATGACATGGATGTGATTTCAATTAAATCATTGATAGAAAAGAAATTTATAGTAAAATATGATGTGCCATATAAAGGTGACCTTAAGAAAGAACATCATGTTATAGATTGGAGACCCATTGCACCAGGTTGCACAGAGGAGAGCATAAGAAGTTTTTTTGAATCTCATAGAAAAAAAATTGAATCCGAAGGTGTTATTAAAAAAATACAAAATACAATGCATTTCGTTAAATTCAATTCGAAATAATCTACTTTTCAAACTTTTCTTAGTAGTTTTTATTCCATTTTCCAACCTGATTTCACTCCGAATAATATTTTTTTTTGCTTTTCTATTTCTTTTTTCAGATTTTAGTGTTCAGATTTGATACGTGATTTTTGTGCAGAGCAGATTCAACACTTTTTAGTCCTTAGCACTCATCTATCTTGGTGATATTTTATCAGCGTTGGTGTTCAATTTGGTTTATTTCCAACAAAAAGCATTATGTAAAGGATTGATAATTAGTAAATTAACTATAAGATTACTCCAAAACCATCATAATGCTGGGTCGTTGGAATGGTTTTCTTCAAAAAAGCTTAATTTTTTCAACATTACTTGTATTTTACAAAATTTGTACTTTAATTTGTACAATTAATAGTACAAAATATGATAACAACAAATATTTCCGACTTTAGAAAAGATATTAAATCCTACCTTGATAAAGTAGTCCAAAATTTTGAAACCTTAATCATTAATCGTGGTAAAGATGAAGGGATTGTCGTCATGTCTTTAGAAGAATATAATTCGCTGATGGCTACTCATCACGAATTATCTTCTCGTAAAAATGAAAATAGATTAGATTCTGCCATCGAAAAATTCAAAAACGGTAAATCATTTACAAAAGACTTAATCGAGTAATAGCATATGAAATATGTTTTTGTAGATGAATCTTGGGAAGATTATATTTATTGGCAAAATATAGATAAAAAGAAGCTAAAAAGAATTAATGACCTTTTAAAAGATATTGCAAGAAATCCATTTGATAAAATTGGGAAACCTGAACCATTAAAACATAAATATGCTGGGTTTTGGTCAAGAAGAATTGATGATGTGCATCGCTTAATTTATAGGTATAAAAATAATGAAATTCATATTTTAAAATGCAGATTTCATTATGATTAATGAGTTTTCAAAATCTCTTCCTACTGATATTTTGCTCTCATAGACTTAATCGACAATTTCAAAGC
>JANOMP010000209.1:0-34036 GCA_031420365.1 Cytophagaceae bacterium | reverse complement strand
ATTTCGAATTGAGTACTTATGGCATATTCTAAAAAGAATCGATAAAAACATACACTTAAAATTAATGCCTTACGTTTTAAAGAAATTTATTTTCAAAATGTATTTATGACCTACTCCCTTTCCAATTTCTCCATATATCTTCCAAACTCTTCCACTAATTTTAAATAATATTCTCCAGTACCTGGACCGCTAAAACCCGTATGGATTTGGCGAACAATCCATTTTTTGTCAATAAAGATTTTAATCCGTGTTAGAATATCCGTGGTATCCGTGTGCTAATAATCGGGACGATTGGAACACGGACGTCACGGATGTTACACGGATTTTCATAAAATGAGGTCAAAAAATCCGTGCTAATCCGTGTTTGCGAAGCAATCCGTGTAATCCGTGTGCTAATAATCGGGACGATTGGAACACGGATGACCGCATCGGCGGACCGTACGCATATTACACGGATATATAAATAAAATCCATAAAATCCGTGTTTGCGAAGCAATCCGTGTGCAATTATTCCTTACATTAGCACATTGATGCACCAACTGCTTCGTGAACAAATATAAATATGCTAAAAGACACAAAATATAATGACCTTACCGAGCAAATCATCAAAGCATTTTATGATGTTTACAACGAATTAGGCTTTGGGTTTTTAGAAAAAGTATATCAAAATGCCTTGTATTTAGAATTGAAATCAAGAGGATTTACAGTAGAACCACAGAAGCAAATAAAAGTACATTTTAAAGGCTACGAAGTAGGCGAATACTACCCTGATTTGATTGTTGATGATATGGTAATTGTAGAACTAAAAGCCGCAGAAGGCATTGTAGAAGCCTTTGAAAATCAACTGATAAATTACCTACGAGCAACCAATATCGAAGTAGGTTTACTTTTAAATTTTGGCAAAAAACCAGAATTTCGCCGTAAATTATTCGACAATGATAGAAAAAAGCTGCATAAATAAATTCGTATTTCATTTACGGGGTGAATTAGCACACGGATAACACGGATATTACACGGATATATAAATAAAATCCATAAAATCCGTGCTTGCGCAGCAATCCGTGTCATCCGTGTGCTAATAATCGGGACGATTGGAACACGGATGACACGGATGTTACACGGATATATAAATAAAATCCATAAAATCCGTGTTTGCGAAGCAATCCGTGTAATCCGTGTGCCATTTAAGAGTTATATCAGCACACTGATTTTTATTGATTCAAAACCTTTGGTAAATTCATTTTTTATATACTTTTCTTACTCCTTGTCCAATTTCTCAATAAACCTTCCAAACTCTTCCACGAATTTTAAATAGTATTCTCCAGTACCTGGACCGCTAAAACCCGTATGGATTTGGCGAACAATCCCCATTTTGTCTATAATAATGGTGGTAGGAAAACTTATGATTTTATTGAGCATAGGTAGCTTTTCAGAGGCATCAGATTTATCGTTTTTACCTGCCAAAAGTATAGGATATGTTACTCCAAACCGAGTTTTTAGTTTTTGTATTTTAGGGTTTACGAAAGCCGGATCTAACGATTTTTCAAAAGCCAGTCCAATGATTTCTACATTTGGGTTTTTCTTTTTAAAATCTACTAAGAATCGAGTTTCGTCCATACAGTTTGGGCACCAAGACCCTAATACTTGCACAATTGTTACTTTATTCTTAAACTTTTGATCTTTAATAGAAACCATTTTTCCAGTTTCATCAGGGAAACTAAAGTCAATACTAGTAAAGCCTGGTTTTAAAAAAGTTAGACTATTTGCATCTGGCAATACAGCCTTTTCATTCTTAACTCCAGACCATGTTTCTGTGCCTCTTAAGCTATAGCAAAAAGTACCTCCAATCAAACTATCACCCTTAATTTTTGCTGTAAACAAATAAATATGATTACCGTCAAAGCAAGTAAGTTTTAAAGAATCCCCAACTACGTTTCCGTCTAAGTAACGGTAATCTCCGGTTGGGGTCAAGAAAGTTCCTTTTACTGCGTTGTTTTTTTGTTCGAATATGCCAACTGCCTCGTAAGTAGTTTCTGCATCTTTAAAAACCACAGAATATTTTTTACCCAAAACAGCACTTTCTTTACCCTTTTCAAATCGAAAATCTAGGCCCCATTTAGCAGAAAATGACCCTTGTCTATTATCAAGATTTGCCATTTTTTTTCTAAAAATTCCATGCATGGTTTCGCCATCTACTTTGGCAATAATTTCGGCATCGAAGAGTTCCATTTTTAAATGCAAAGAATCATTCTGAAAATATAATGTATCAAAAGCTAATTTTTCGCTGCCATTAATGGCAAAAGCCTGATTATTTTCAATTTGAATATGAAACGGAAGCAAGCCAGCTATTGTGGGCACTTCTGCACGCCATAGTCCTTGTTTGAGCTCAGTTTTATTTTTACAAGATAAAAATATAAGGGTGCTAAATAATAGCAAAACATTCTTCATTGTAGTTTTTCTTTGGTAATACAAAGAAAGTAAAAAAAAGAATAGTTATCTAAAAGGAAAGAGATTTTAAGGGAATAGTTTACGAATTTAAAGTAGTCTAATTTTGGTTCAAAATGTCTTAACTTATTTTGGAGCAGTATTTTCTAAAATCAATTTTCCTTTCTCATCGTATTCTCTTAAAACAAATGAAATAGAAGTATCGAAATAGCTATTGGGATGTTGCGTTTCTTTTTTTCTACGAATTCCCCCTTTATAATATTCCACCCATTTCCCTATTTTTTTCTCATCGTCATATTTACCCTCCACATACAATGTGCCGTCTTCGTGAAAAAGAAAGTAACTTCCAGTTGTTTTTCCATATAATTTTGGAATCACTTCTTTAATTTTAGTAGAATCTTTATCAAAATAGCTAATTTCTGAACCTTCATAAAATCCTCTATGGTAATATTCCTTATTTAAGAGATTGAAATCTTTGTCATATTCTACCCAACGCCCGTGTTTAGCACCTAAATAGTAAAAGCCTTCATTTACCAGCGTTTCGCCTCTGTATTCTTTAAATGGACCGTGCAATAATCGGTTAGTTTTTGTGTCTCTAGACAGTGCTTCTACAATTTTTTTTGTTTTTTCATCATACCAAAAAAAAGTCCGCAAATAGGTATTTGGTTTTTGATATTTCTTTAAAACAAAAAATTCTTGATAGTGTATCCTAGCTCCAGACCCTCTTTTAAAAATACGTTTTTCAATAGGAATTTTTTCAAAACTTTTGCCATCAAAAATTTCTAACTTTGCTTTTTCAATTGCTTTCTTCGCCTTTTTGCTTTTACTTTTTACATTTTCAGATAAACTTGGAAGTGTCTCATTCAAAAACTTCTTTGCATCTTCTACAGAACTAATTGAGTTTTCTCCGGGTAAATTTAAAGATTTGTTAGGCTTAGGAAGACTGATATCTACAGGTAAAGCATCTTCAATTCGTTCTTCAAGACTCATTTTCTTTCTATCTGCCTTTTGTTGAGCCTTTGTTTTAGCTTTTGGCACAATGTCTTGTGCACCCAAATGCTGTGAGAATAATACCAAAAAACTGTATATAATTAAAATTCCTTTCATTTTAAAATTGAACTGTCGTATTTTTACGGCGTATTTTAATTTTTTAAAACGTAAAATTCTAAAAAATATTGGAAATTTCCGATAAAATTTATGTTGCAGGCCACAATGGTATGGTAGGATCGGCAATAGTCAGAAAATTAAAAAGCCAAGGGTTTACAAATTTTTTGTTAAAGACATCAAAAGAACTAGATCTAAGAAATCAAGAAAATGTTTTCGATTTTTTACAATCTAACAAACCAGATTTTACTTTTTTAGCTGCCGCTAAAGTAGGAGGCATAGTTGCAAACAATACCTTTAGAGCAGATTTTTTATACGAAAATATTCAAATTCAAAATAACGTGATTCATGGAAGCTTTTTGTCGGGCGTTAAAAAACTCATGTTTTTAGGGTCTTCTTGCATATATCCAAAACTAGCTCCACAACCACTTAAAGAAGACTATTTACTAACTGGCCCTCTTGAGCCCACAAATGAGCCGTATGCAATTGCAAAAATAGCAGGCATAAAAATGTGCGAAGCCTATCATGACCAATATGGTTGCAATTTTATTTCAGTTATGCCTACTAACTTATATGGCCCAAACGATAATTACGATTTGCAAAATTCACATGTTTTGCCCGCCATGATTCGCAAATTTCATGAAGCCAAAAGAGACAAGAAAGCCAATGTCGAACTGTGGGGAACTGGTTCTCCTAAGCGAGAGTTTTTACATGCCGACGACTTGGCAGATGCTTGCGTATTTTTGATGAAAGAATACAATGAAAAATCTTTTATCAACATTGGAACTGGACAAGAGGTTTCCATAAAAGAATTAGCAAATATTATAAAAAAGCTGGTTGAATATGAAGGTGAAATAGTCTGGAATACTGATATGCCTGATGGTACACCGCGTAAACTAATGGACGTAGGTAAATTAAATAAATTAGGATGGAAACATACCATTGATTTAGAAACAGGAATCAAAAAGGTATATTCAGAATACAAAACTCAAAATACCAATTAACTAAAATGCCTTTGTATGTCTGAATGGTTTGTTAATTGGTTTGATTCTCCCTATTACCATATTTTGTATAAAAGCAGAAGCGATAAAGAAGCGAGTGCATTTATAGATAATCTAGAAAAAAAAATTTGTTTTGCCTCCAACAATCTCTTTTGTGATATGGCATGTGGAAAAGGCAGGCACGCTATCTATTTAAATACGAAAGGGTACAAAGTTTTTGGCTTAGATCTCTCGAAAAATAATATCAAAATAGCCAAAAAGCAAGAAAATAAAAGGCTTCAGTTCTTTGTTCATGATATTAGAAATACTTTTAAAAATAATTATTTTGATGTAGTTTTAAATCTTTTCACTAGTTTCGGGTATTTCGAAAACAATCTTGAAAATCAAACAGCCATACAAGCTATAGCTAGAAGTATTAAACCAAACGGACTTCTAATTCTAGATTATATGAATAGCCGAAAAGCCATTGAGGAATTTAATACGAAATATGATAAAGAAGTAGATGGTATCAAATTTCATATCACAAAAAAAATAGAAAAAGGATATATTTTTAAGCATATAAGTTTTGTAATAAAAGAAAAAACCTTTGAATTTGAAGAAAGAGTAAAACTTCTATTCCTTGTTGATTTCGAAACTTTTTTCAAGAATTCTGGGCTTCAAATTGAACAAATCTATGGCAATTATGATTTAGAACCCTTTAATGAACATACTTCAGATAGAATGGTAATGATTTGTAAAAAAATTGCTGAATGAAAAACAGTAAAAATATTACTATATTGAGTTTTGTTTTGTTTTCAGTTCTTCCTTTATTTAGCTCTTCAATAATTAGCTATTATGTTTTGCAATTTCAACTTCTCTTACAAACTCTTAACGGGTTTTCTTGGTTCTTAATATCAATCTTGTTGGCTATTACCTCCGCATTTGCCTTAAGTCCTCCCACTTTTTTGGCTGTGGTTTTTGGTTATTTTCTAAGCTTTTGGGCTATTCCATATTTATTTATAATAAATTTTGGTGCCATATTTTTAGTTTATATTTTTTGTCAATACATAGATTCAAGTTGGTTAAAAAATAATTTTTTAAATTCCGAAAAGCCTAAACAGATACTTAAAAAACTAAAAAAAGAGGAATTGAAAATTATATTTTTCACCAAACTTTCGCCAGTTTTGCCTTTTGCAATTACAAATTTATTGTTTGCTGTTTCGGGTGCAAAGTTAAAAAATATTATTTTAGGTGGGTTTTTAGGAATGATTCCAAGGACTTTATTAGCCGTTTACACAGGAACTCAAGCCAAAGAAATTGCAACTTTAATCCAAAGCCCCAACGAAGGTCTACTCTCAAAATTGATAGTTTTTAGTTTAGTAATATTTTCGGTATTGGGTATAATATTTAGCGTAAAAAAAGCATTTTTAAAAGAATAATAATCATAAAATTAGAATTTTGTAATGATGCAATGGGAAACTTTGTTTTCAAATAAAAGGCTTGGAAGTACGAATGCTTACCAAAGAGATCAGGTTCGTGGTGACTATATGCGAGATTATGATCGGGTAATCTTTTCTTCAGAGTTTCGAAAATTACAAAATAAGACCCAGGTTTTCCCACTTCCAGGTGCCGTTTTTGTACATAACAGACTCACTCATAGCTTAGAAGTGGCTTCAGTTGGTCGTTCCTTAGGTAAAGCAGTTGGAGAAAAACTAAGTGACAAACATAAAGCCATTTTCTCTAAAAATGTTTCAGACTTTTACCGATTTGAGCTGTCAGACGTAATTCAAACAGCCTGTTTAGCTCATGATATAGGTAATCCACCCTTTGGACATTTTGGGGAAGAAGCTATTCGTACTTTTTTTAAAAATAACATTAAAAACAACTCAGACTTTAATCAACTAACTGAAAATCAAATAAATGACCTTACAAAATTTGAAGGAAATGCGAATGCATTTCGAATTCTCACCACAATATTTTCTAATTCAGGATTAAAACTTACCTACACTACCTTAGCTTCAATTATCAAATATCCTTCCGATTCTATTTCTGGCTTTGACAAGTCAAAAGGCTTGATTTCTACCAAAAAATCAGGCTTTTTCGATTCTGAAATTCATTTTTTTAAAGCCATAACCGAGGAATTAGGGATTTTGCCAATAAAAACTGCTAATAATGTTTTTTCCAGGCACCCTTTTGTATTTTTGGTTGAGGCAGCAGATGATATTTGCTACCGTATTATAGATCTTGAAGACGCGTTCAGGCTAAATGTTATCACCATAACAGAAGCTATAGATTTATTATTACCTTTTTTCAAAAATGAAACCCAAGAAAACTACATTCATAATAAGTTAGATTCCATAGCCGATGAAAGTCAAAAGCTTTCATTGTTAAGGGCTATGCTGATTAATTTATTAAGTCAAAAATGTACCGAAGTTTTCTTAAAATACGAAAAAGAATTGCTCGAAGGCACATTAAACCAATCGTTGATTAACCTAATTGACGAAAAATCAATTATTTTATTGAAAAAAATTGATACCCTTTCTATTAAAAAAATATACAATCATAAGTCGGTTATTGAGAAAGAATTAGCTGGCTTTCATGTAATTACAGGACTTTTGGAAGAATTTGTAGGGGCATTGCTTCATCCTTCTTCACCTAAATCTAAAAAAGTTTTGAATCTAATTCCCTCTCACTTTGAAACTTCAGAAAATCAAATTTTATATCAAAAACTATTGGGCATAGTGGACTATGTTTCAGGCATGACAGACATCTTTGCCATGGATTTATATAGAAAACTAAAAGGAATTCAAACTCCAGAATTTGGATGAGGTATTGAATTTTATTTATTAAAAAATGATTTATTTTGGCAAATTTCATTATTTTAATTGTCTCTCAAATTCAATTTTTCGACATTTTGGGAATTGAATCCTTAAAAATAGCGATATTTTGGGAATTGAAGAATTAATTTTGTAGATTTGATCCTTAAAAAGAAAGGAAAGATGATCAAAAGAATCCTTGAAGAAAAGCTTAAAAACAAAATTGATTACACCAAAGCCATAATTTTATTGGGTCCAAGGCAAGTAGGAAAAACTACATTAGTAAAAAGTATTGCCCAGTCTACCAATCAAAAATTCATTTACTTCAACGGCGATGATATAGAAACACGAAACCTTTGGAAAATAGATAATGTGAGTTTCCTAAAACAAAGTTTTGGGGAAAACAAACTGATTTTGTTGGATGAAGCACAAATGATAGAAGATATAGGGCTAATTTGTAAGCAATTAATAGATGCTCAAAAAGGTTTACAATTAATAATAACTGGTTCTTCGTCTCTCAATATTGCAAATCTTACGCAAGAACCCTTGACCGGAAGAAAATGGGAATACAATCTGTTTCCAATCTCAATCGAAGAGCTTTTGGAGCATAGTAATTATCTACAAATACTACAAAATTTAAATACTTATCTTGTGTTTGGGAGCTATCCAGAAGTTTTGAACAATGCACAAAATGTCCAAGAAGTTTTGGGAAATCTTGCAAGCAGTTATTTGTATAAAGACATTTTGGCCTTGGTAGGAATAAAAAAGCCACAAATACTTGAAAAAATTCTTATGGCATTGGCCTACCAAATTGGAGGCGAGGTTTCGTTAAATGAACTGTCGCAAACGGTGGGTGCTGATATAAAAACTGTTGAGAGCTACATTTATTTGTTAGAACAGTCTTTTGTGGTGTTTAGATTAAATGCCTTTAGTAGAAACTTAAGGAATGAAATAAATAAAAAGAAAAAAATATTTTTTTATGATGTAGGGATTCGCAATGCTTTGATTTCAAATTTTAGTCCAATAAACCAAAGAAATGACGTTGGAGCTATCTGGGAAAATTTCCTAATAGTAGAGCGAAAAAAACTTTTGGCTTATCACGGTTATTATGGAAAAACGTATTTTTGGAGAAATAAAGACAAAGCGGAGATAGATTACTTAGAAGAAATAAACGGAGAAATCTATGTGTACGAATTTAAATGGAGTCCAAAGGAAAGGGTTAAATTCCCTTCTATTTTTATGGCAAATTATGCCCCAAAATCTACTCAAAGCATTAATAGAGAAAATTTTATGGAGTTTCTCACTGTTTACCCTTATTAATTTTCCTGAACAACATCTTTAAAAATGGCTTCATTTATTTATTCAAAAAAATAGCGGTCAAATGACCGCTATTTTTAAAATCTATTCAACCTTAAATAAAAAATTTTATAATACTACTACAGAGTTTTGATCGCTTGATACACCACTCGGTACATATTTATCTGCTGTTTCGTCGTTTAGCCAATTTTGCCCATCAATCAAATATCTGAATTGTAATTCTTTACCAACTGGTAATTCTACGATTGCTCTAAAATTTCCATTTTTTTGTTTTTTAAGTAATGTATCAGAAGAATTCCAATCATTAAACTCTCCAACTAAAGAAACCTGCTTACCTTCAACTTGACCAGCGGTTAGTTCAAAAGTAACTTTACATACTGCCTTAGATTTTAAAAACTGTTTTACAATTGCCATATAAATGTTGTTGTTTATTTGCGAAACAAATTTACTATATATTGATTTGTAAGTGTATGTCTGTAAGCCACTTAATTTTCAAAAATCTTAGAATAATACAATAAAAGTTTAGTTCGATTCAAATAACAGAAAAAAAAAATAAGAAAATTTTAAGTTTTCGTTAGTTTTTATTGGCTGTTTCCTCTATTCATTCGGCAATTTGGAAACTTAAATTAAAATAATTTTAAGAATTATAATCCGTTTTATATTTATTGATCGATTTCAAAATTATTAAAATTTTAATATAAACTTACAATCATTAGACAATACAGAACTTGCAATTTAAAAAATAAAACTAAACTAAAATCCATTAAAAGCTAAATTCAAAACCAACTCTAAAAATTTTTATTTTTAGAGCTTTACTCTTACATTTACTTTTAAACCTCAACCTTCTACAAATGAAAATCATAAAAATAGTAATCTCAACGCTTGGTGGTCTACTGTTAATACTCTCAGTTTCAATTTTTGTTTATTTGCAATACTTGAAGCCCACTTATTCCTCAGAATTAAATTTACCCGAGCTAAAATCCCCTGTAGAAGTAATTTACGATGATTACGCAATACCCCATATTTATGCACAAAGTGAAGAAGATCTTTTTTATGCATTCGGATTTGTTCATGCACAAGATCGCTTATTTCAAATGGAAATATTACGAAGATTGGCAGACGGTAGACTTTCAGAGCTTTTTGGAGAGCCGGCTTTAGAAAGTGATAAATTTTTTAGAACCCTGAGCTTCAGAGAGCACGCTAAGATAACAATGGCTTCCACTTACAAAGATCCCAATTCCCCATTCGTAAAAGCCGCTAAAGCCTATGTAAAAGGAATAAATCATTTTATTAAAAATGGCAAAACACCCATAGAATTTACTATAGCAGGTATACCAAAAACCGAATATACATTAGAAGACATGGAAATAATAGTTGGATATATGGGTTACACTTTTGTGGGAGCATTTAGTTCTGAGGCTGTTTCTACTGACATCATGAATAGATTGGGGCCAGATTATTTCAAAGACTTGCTATCCGCTTGGCCTGATTCACTACAAAAAATTCCTGTGCAAAAATCCAATCTAGCTTCCCAAAATTTAGCTCAAATGGCCAACCAACTGCAAAAAATGAATCTGAATTTGGCATTTCCTCCCTTTCATGGCTCAAATGGTTGGGTAATATCTGGAAAAAAAACCAAATCTGGTAAACCCATTTTGGCAAACGACACGCATATTGCATTTTCTCAGCCCTCCGTATGGTATGAAGCGCACTTGGAATGTCCTACTTTTAAGACCTACGGAAATTTTTTGGCTGGCACTCCAGTTCCGGCACTTGGTCACAATGATTTAGGAGGCTGGGGACTTACGATGTTTGAAAATGACGATGCAGATTTCTTTAGAGAAACCTTAAATCCAAAAAATGTTAACCAAGTAAAGTTTAAAGAATCATGGGAAAACATTAATATACGTAAAGAAACTATCAAAGTAAAAGATAAACCAGATGTGGCTTTTGAAGTTAGAAAAACTAGGCATGGTTATTTGCTAAATGGGGCTTTTAAAAATATTGAAAACATGAAAGATCCCATAGCACTTTGGTGGGTTTATCATCAGTTTCCATCTCAGCATTTAAATGTTTTTTATAATATCTGTAAATCAAAAAACGTAACAGATATGGCAAAAGCAGTAGCACCTTTGACCTCGCCGGGCTTAAATTTTATGTGGGGAGATACCCAAGGAAATATTGGATGGTGGGCGGCGGGTAAATTGCCCATTCGACCAAAGCATGTAAATCCTCAAATCATATTAGATGGCTCTACAGGCTTAGATGACCCGCAAGGATGGTATGATTTTAGTTTAAATCCACAAATTGTAAATCCACAGCGAGGAGTGCTCTACACTGCCAATAACCAACCTGACGATATGGGAAATGGTCTGGTAGCAGGCTATTATGTTCCTGCAAATAGAGCAAAAAGGATTGAAGAACTTTTATTTACAACAAAGAATGATTGGACAGAGGAATCGGTCAGAAAGGTTATAAATGATGTAAAAAGTAGTACGTATCCTAATATGATAAACACAATTTTTGAAAACTTGAAAGACAATGATTTAAATCCAGAGGGAATAGCTTTAAAAGGTTTGTTATTGAACTGGGACGGCTCTCATAATTTGGACGACACCTCACCTACTGTTTTTTATAAACTACTATTTAACATTTATAAACAAGGACTTTGGGATGAATTAGGGTCCGAAGTTTTCAACGCTTTTGAGCATAATTTTGCATTAAAACGAGCCACTTCAACTTTTCTAGAAAATACAAATTCTAGATGGTGGGATAATGTAAATACTCCTCAAAAAGAAACCCAGAAACAAATTTTTATAAAAGCTTTGGAAATTACTTCTTTTGAACTGGTCGCTCAATTAGGCAGCGACACAGCCAATTGGAAATGGGGCAAAGTACATACCATTGAACATAAACACCCACTTGGAATAATCCCAGTAATAGGCAAATGGTTTAATGTTGGGCCAATAGCCGTAATGGGTGGAAGAGAAACGATTAATAATCTTGATTTTAGTATGGATTCTACAGGCACATATAAAGTAACGTATGGTCCTGCCTTACGTCGAATTATTGATTTTGGAAATCCAGCGGCAGCTCAAAGTGTTAATCCTACCGGCCAAAGTGGCTATTTTATGAGTAAACATTACAGCGACCAAGCCGAAATGTTTGCAAAAGGTGGCAAAAGGCCAGAGCTTACAGATAGAAAGGCTATAGAAAAAGTAGCGATTGGGAAAATGATCTTAAAACCTTGAAATGACGTTAAATTCTTGGAATTGCCATGGTGATTTTAGAAAAAAGGCTATACATTTTTTAGAAAACAACCCCGATATTTTAGTAATACAAGAATGCGAACATCCTGATAAATTGAATTTAACTCACCCACCAAAAGCCTTCTGATGTACTGTGGATTGGAGATAATGAGCATAAAGGTTTAGGCGTTTTTTCTTACAGTGCTTATAGGTTTCAACTTTTCAAAGAATATAATCTGGAATTTACAGGATTTAGAGTGAAACCCTGAATTTTATAAACTTTAATTAATGATTGCTGTTTACTGAATTTGTTGTTAGCCTTACTTTTTTTTGAAAAAAGTAACCGGTGCGACGTTTCGCAAAAAACACTCACAAAAAAAAATCCTGACTGGCCGTCCGCCATGAATTTTTAAATTAATTATCTAGCTATTACCAATTTAACTTGCTTAAAAATTTTCATACGGACGTTTTTGTGATTAATGGAACAATGTTTATTTATTTTCTAAAAGATTTCACAAATGAATATTTCTCCACTCTAAATCCTGTAATGCCATAATCTGCAAATTAAATACATGGCTCCTATTTATGTTACAGGGAGTAAATTCGACTTTATTCTTTTTGCAATTTGGGCAAATAATAGAGAGGATAAAGAAGGACAATATGTAGAATAAGTATGGAAGGCAGTGAATTTTTATGCTGAATTATTGAAAGTTGAAAATGTAATTTTAATTGGAGATTTGAATAGCAATAAAATTTGGGATAAGCCAAAAAGAACTGGAAATCATTCAGCTGTTGTCCAAAAATTAGCTGAAAATTGTATTCATAGTCTTTACCATAAGCACCATAAAGAAAAGCAAGGATAAGAAGAAATTTCTACATTTTTTTTGTACAGGAAAAAAGACAAGCCTTATCACATTGATTATTGTTTTGCTTCTGAAAATTTTTTGAAAATGATGCGAAAATTTGATATTGGCTTAGGATCTGTTAAGAAATAAGGTTTACAGAATTGACGAATTTATTTTGTTATTTTTCAAGGCAAAAAATCTTTAAATAGTATAGCTATTCAATGATTTTTTGACGAAGAAAAAAGGCAAAAGAAAGAGACAAAATATAAAGGTTATTTTGTATAAGATCCTTAATTATAATAGGCACCTTTTGAATACAAAATACTTAATTTTATTTTGAATTGTCAGGATTTAACAAATCATAAAATTGATCTAATTTAGGCATCAAAATTATTCGTGTTCTTCTATTAGTAGTTCTACCTTCTGGGCTATCGTTTGAAGTTAAAGCACTATACTCTCCTCTTCCGGCAGCAATTAATTTATTTGGATCTACTCCAAATTTCGTCATTAATGTTCTAACTACTGAAGTAGCTCTTTTAACGCTAAGATCCCAATTATCTTCAACACAATTTGTTTTAATTGCCACATTATCGGTATAACCTTCCACCATCATTTCTAAATCTGGTCTTGATTTTAAAATTTTCGCTACCTTTTCTAAAACTGCATTTGCATTGTCAGTCATTTTAAAACTTCCGCTTGTAAACAACATTTTATCCGATAAATTTACCATCACTACTGTTTTATCTACTTTCACTTCAATATCTGAGTCATCCAAACCCTCACTCAAGGTACTTTTTAAATTTACAGCTAATGCCAAATTCATTGAATCTGCCTTAGATTTAGCTGCTTGCAATAAACCAATATACTTATCTTTCTTTTCTAATTGTGCCAAAGTTCTATTGATATTGTCGTTGGCAGCTTGACTTAATACTGTTAATCCACCTAGTTGTTGCATTTGACTGTCCCTCACTTTTTGTAAATCAGCAATTTGAGCTCTTAGTTCGGTGATTTGATTGTTGCGGCCCTCCATAGAGCCTTTGTTTGCTTCAACCATCCTTTCCTTTTCTTGCTCACAAGTTACCAACTTGTTTTTAAAATCATTAATCATCTCACCTCTTCTTTCTATATCTGCTTTTGAAGCAGCAAGCTCGGATTGAAGACTAACAAATTTCTTTTTAGCAACACAAGAAGCAAATAAGAAACAAATGGCAATAAAAAAACTTAGTTTTTTAAACAGATACATTTTTTTTAATTTTAGGGTAAATAAATGAAAGTACAAATATACAAGATGAAAAAAAATACAATGCAAATAAATAAGAAAAAATTAATTCATAAAATTACCGCTTTTAATAAAATTATTTCCCTTTACAGGCTTGTTATATAAATACGCCCAACACTCGATTTCTTTCCCAGAGGAAATCAATTTTACTTTTATGAGGTCTCTTTTGTAAATTGAATTTTCAACATCAAGAGGAATGTATTCTTCATAATCATCTAATTGAACAAAAAATGTTTTTGAATCAATGATTTCATACACTTCTCCAGATACTTCAAAGTCTTCATTTTCACTATTTTCCACTAAACCAGGATATGTACTAATTCGAAATAGCTTCCCTTTGCATTTGGCTTCACCAATAAATGTTGCATTAATTTTTAAAAAATCTTTAAATGGATTTTTAGGATATGCTGCCATTAAAGTGCCGTAAACAAAAATAAATTCCTTTTTCATTTTTTGAATTATTTTAAGATTCGTTTTTCAACATCATTTAATAAAAATAGTAATTTTTGATTCTCATTTTTAAAAAATCGTGATGCTTTTTTTAATTGAAAAAAGGCATTATCCCAATTTTCTAATAAATAGTGACATTTCGATTTGAAAGCATAAATATCAATTATGGTCGTATCAAATCTTAATGCTGTATCATAAGAAAGCAAAGCTGCAGAATAATTTTCAAAATAAAAATGACATTTGCCAATATAAAAATGCAAAAAAACTGATTTTGGATAGGATTTAATTTCCTTAGAAAAATAATTAAATGCAGTGTCTATTTTGCCTTTATTATATAAAATTATCCCATCTTTAAAGCCTTTAGTAGCAATTTCTTCTTCTGTTTTGGAAAAAGAGATTTCTGCCATTAGCAAAGTATGTAAAATAGTTAGGAACTAAAAAAAACAATAATTACATGGTTAAATAGACTCCAATTCGGCTTTAAGTATTTTAGTTAATCCTTCTTTTACTATTTCGTAAGACTCAGAAACCAAAGAAAAGACTAATTCTTTTTTGACTGAAAAATCTATCTGAATAGAGTTCCAATGAACTTTGCTCATATGGTAAGCACCAGTAATAAACGAATATTCATTTCTTAAAACTTGATTTTTCTCAGGTAAATTTTTTAAACTAATTCTAAGGTCAGGAGTTTGCAATGGCAATAAAGCAAACATTTTTCCCATAACTTTAAATACCAAAACATCAGGCCCAAATGGACATTCTTCTGTTACACCTTTAAAGTTTAAACAGTAATCTCTGAGTTCTTCGATATTCATTCTCTTGTAAAAGCTCTATAGATTAAAACAATTAAACAAATCAGAAACATTACGATTGATATCTTATTTATTCCGTGCATCATTTTTAGATTGGTACTCACGGGATATTTTCCTTCTTTATCTTTTTTAAATACTCGAAAGAAATATTGAAATACTTGACCAACATTAAGAAGCGATAACATTTTTTTCATAGTTCGTTTTTATAATTTTTTAAACTAATTCTTCGATTTGTTCTGGCTCTAGCCACCTTCCATCTTCTTTTATAAGTTCAATTAACTCATCTACAGCGTTTTGAGCAGCAACGGATCGTTTCATTACTTCCTGGCCTTTGTATAAAGAGATTTTATCTTTACCAATTCCTACGTAACCATAATCTGCATCCGCCATTTCTCCTGGGCCATTCACAATACATCCCATAATTCCAATCTTTACTCCTTTCAAGTGGTCAGTTCGTTTTCTTATTAAAGCAGTAGTTTCTTGTAAATCAAAAAGAGTTCTTCCACAAGACGGACAACTTATATATTCAGTTTTTGACATTCGGGTTCGTGCAGCTTGCAGAATTCCAAAAGAAACTGAGTTATAAGTTTTTATATAATCTTGGTTTTGAACTGTTTGAGGAGATGAAATTAAGATGCCATCTCCAAAACCATCCACAAATGCTCCCCCAATATCAGTGGAGGAAAACAATTGGAAGTCTTCAATGAGATTTTGTTGGTAATTCTTAGATAGAACCACAGGGTTTTTAATTCCTCGATTTAGTAGTTCAATATAAAACCTTCTAAAATCCGGCATTGCATTAGATCTTGAGCTTTTAAGAATCACTACAAACATCCTATTATTAGCTAAAAAATCAAAAACTTCAGATTTTATATCTTGGGTGGTTAAAACTAAAAAATTGAGTTGGTGATGGAAAAAATTATGATTTTGAGTATCTTCAAATTGAAGTAAAGGATATGCATTGATTTTGTCATCTTGATTTTTCCAAACCTCAAAGTTTTGAATTTCTTTAAGACCGTTGGGAAGCATGAAATTGATAGGGTGCTGGCCAGAATAAATATAGTCTGAACCAATGTCATTCATACGCCATTTATCAGGAAGTGGTAAATAAAAATGGCCAATTGCTTTTAAATCTTCAATTTTTATGTTTTCGTAAGCTGAAAAATCTGAAATCACTCGGGGTACATTAATACCACCAAAATTGGCAACTTCTGTTACTTTCCTTTTTGAATATGAAAATGGATCAAACGGTAAATTTTCTAGTGGTAATATGTCATAATTTCCACTATTTTTAGTATATCGATTTACTAATTTTATGGCGACTGGTGCTTCAAATTCAGGGTCTTCCGTTAAGCTAACTCTAACAGTATCTCCAATACCATCCTCTAACAAAGTACCTATTCCCATTGCAGACTTAATTCTTCCGTCCTCTCCTTCCCCAGCTTCTGTCACTCCCAAATGCAATGGATAGGGCTTAAGATTTTCTTCTTCCAATCTCTTCACAAGCAATCTGTAGGCTTGCACCATCACTTGTGGATTAGAAGATTTCATAGAAAGAACCACATTGTAATATTTCTGATCTTCACAAATTCTTAGAAATTCTAGTGCAGATTCCACCATCCCTACTGGTGTATCTCCAAATCTACTTAATATCCTGTCTGATAAAGAACCATGATTTGTCCCAATTCGCATGGCAGTACCATATTCTTTACAGATTTTCACCAAAGGTAAAAAACGTACCCGAATCCTATCCAACTCTACTTGATAGGAGGCTTCAGAATAATCAATTATTTCAAATCGCTTTTTATCGACATAATTGCCAGGGTTTATTCTTACTTTTTCTACTATTCTGGCTGCTAGTTCGGCGGCATTAGGTGTAAAATGAATATCAGCTACCAAAGGAACGCTATATCCTCTTTCCTTTAGTCCATTTCTAATATTTTCTAAATTTTGAGCTTCTTTAACACTTGGTGCTGTAATTCTAATTAACTCGCAACCACTTTCTATCATTTTAATACTTTGAGCTATAGAACCAATCGTATCCATAGTGTCAATTGTAGTCATGGACTGAATTCTAATAGGAAATTCAGAACCAAGACCCAAATCTCCAATATAAACTGAATTGGTTTTTCTTCTTTGGTAAGAAGTAAGTGAACTACAATAAGGAGGCAAAAAAGACATTTTTTACAAATATATTTACAAAAGTAAAACTAAAATATATTAAATATTTAATTCAATACTCATTTATAACACAATTGTATAGAATTGTGTTTAATTTTGTGATACAATTATGACATTGAATTTAAAAACAAATACAGACAAGCTTCCTGTGATGGAAGCATTTTACACTTTGCAAGGAGAAGGCTACCACAGTGGAAAACCTGCTTATTTTATCAGATTGGGGGGCTGTGACGTAGGTTGTATTTGGTGTGATGTAAAAGATTCTTGGGATGCCAATTTACATTCTGAACTGAGTATTGAAAAAATTATGGAAGGCGCAAGCCTACATCCTGGAAAGTTGGCTGTAGTAACTGGAGGTGAACCTTTAATGTATAATTTAGAAAAATTAACGATTGCTCTTAAAAATAAGGGTTTTAAAACCAATATTGAAACCTCTGGCGCTTATCCCTTAACTGGAAATTGGGATTGGATTTGCTTTTCTCCTAAAAAATTTAAAGCTGCTTTACCCGAATTCTATACCGCCTCGCATGAGCTAAAAGTAATAATATTTAACAAATCAGACTTTAAGTTTGCTGAAAAATATGCAGAATTAGTAAACAAAAACTGTATTTTATTTCTACAACCTGAATGGGACAAACAAGAAGAAATGTTACCCCTTATTATTGAATATGTTAAACAAAACCCAAAATGGCGTCTAAGTTTACAAACCCATAAATTTTTAAATATTCCTTAAATAGATTATAATTTTTGGTAAAACATAAATTCGATTTTATTCAAAAGCTGCTTTAAATGAAATAGCTCTGTGGTTGGATTCATCAAAGAAACTCTTAAGTAAACTTTATCTTTTATTAGTGTTTGCACAATATAAAATTCACCTTCTTCTAACAAAAATCTTCTTATTTTTGAATTTACTTCATTAATTGAAAGGCCATTTTTAGCGATTTTTAATCTAAAACATACAATGTTTGATTGTGGAGATAAGGCTATTTCAAAATTAGAATTCACCGATATTAAAGTTTCAAACTCCCGAGCCAAGTCGTATAAATAATTTACATTTTCTTCAAAAATAGAGGTGCCGTAGGATTTTATGATGGTATATACTTTGACCGACATCATTAGTTTGGTGCATTCAAAAGTGCGTTTTCCTGAATTATACCATTCCATAGATTGAGAATTATCCCAAAGATATTGAGCTTTTTGTTGAAAAGTAGAATATGTTTCTTCCCCGTTTCTATAGATTAAAGAAGTAGTAATCGCGGGTGTTAAAAGCATTTTATGCCAATCTATAGCTACTGAATCGCTTTTTTCAATACCTTCAACTAAATATTTATATTTCCCCGAAAAAACTACCGCTCCGCCATGTGCTCCATCTACATGGAACCATATTTTATTTTTTTCGGCAAAATCTCCAATTACTTTTAAGTTATCATAGCTACCAGTTGCAGTAGAACATGCACTCCCTATTATTGCAAAAACATGAATATCGGCCAACTTAGCATTATCAAAATGGCTTTGAAGTTCATCGGTTTTTAATTGGAAAGAATCGTTGGTAGGAACTTTTATTATTCCTTCCGTTCCAAGCCCCATTATCCTGGCGGCTCTATCTATGCAATAATGAGCTTCTTCTGAAACCATTACAGCCATTTTTTTTGTAGTTCCATTTTCCCAAACATCAGAATATTTGGCTCTAGCAGTAAGTAATGCCGTAAGATTTGCTAAAGTTCCTCCAGAAGTTAAAAAACCATCGGCATTTTCATCAAAGCCTATTTTTGTTGCTAAATATTTAGAAATAACTTTTTCTAATGGATTATTTACCAAGCCCATTTCATATACGGCTCCACCATTATTCAAAACCGAAGTTAAGACTCCTGACAGTGCAGCTATAGGTGAGGGAGCAGAAACTTGATGCCCCATGTATTTTGGATGGTGCAAATGATTGGACCTTTCAATAGTTGTTTTAAAAAAAGAAATTGGATCAATCTCCTTTTTTTCAAAATCATTCTGCCAAAAGCTAAAAGCCTCATCAGGTTCTTGAAAAGGTATAACTTTGCTAATAGATTTTTTTTCAATCGCTTCTAAATAATCACCCAATAAATCAATTAATGCATGACCATTTTCTCGAAAAGATTTGGAGCTATAAAGTTCTTTTAACTTGCTCAATTTTAATGTAAAATGTTTAGATATCTTCTAATTTTATCTTTTAAAACCATATTTATTCTATTATAAGATTCAAATGTCCAGCCAGCAATATGTGGAGTAAGTAGTACATTCTTTTGATTAATTAAATAATCAAAATCTAGTTTTTGCAAAGAATTTAAATTTGTAATCTTTTCATTTTCTAAAACATCTAAACAGGCACCTTTCACTTTTCCAGCTTTCAAAGCAGAAACCAAAGCGCTCAAAATTACTAATTCACCTCTAGCAGTATTACAAAAATAGATAGATTTTGCAAAACGCATAAAAAATTCCAAATCAGCAATATTATTTGTTTCATCAGATAAAGGAATGTGCAAACTCACAATATCAGCTTCTCTATAAATCTGATCCATTGTGGCTTCTTCTACAAATTGATTTCCAAAACCATATCTAAACTTATCGAATGCTAAAACTTTACATCCAAAAGCAACCATACGAGTTGCAAATGCCTCACCATTATTGCCATAACCAATAATTCCAACTGTTTTTCCAAAAAGTTCTTCCCCCCTATTTTCTTCCCTTATCCATTTACCAGCTTTAATTTCCTGATGAGCTTTTTCTATATTATTAAACAAACAAAGTAACATCCCGATTAAATGCTCGGCAACCGCAATTCTATTCCCTTCGTTTGCGGCAAAAATTTCTATTCCTCGTTTTTGGCAAGCATTTATGTCTATCAAATCGAGCCCAGCACCTGCCCTTCCAATAAACCTAAGTTTGGATGCGTGTTTTAAAAAATTCTCATCAATTACAAATTTGCTCCTGATTATTAGCCCTTCATAATTAGATACTTTTTCTAGCACTTCTTCAGGCATAATATTCGGGAAATAATCTACTTCCAATCCCAACTCTTGAGGCATTTGAACAATAGATTCATGCATTTCATCTACAATTAGTACTTTCATTCCTTTTTGGATTTAGTCAAAATTTTGAGCTTCTGTTTTTTCAATTAAAGCCATGTAAAAGCCATCAAAACCTTCTTTCGAAGCGTAAACTCTTTTTTGTCTAATAAGTTTAAATTCTTTGTTTAGTTTTAAAAAGCTGTCTACTTGGTCTTCATTCTCAGATCTTAAAATAGAGCAAGTGGCATAGACCATTTTACCACCAACTTTTAGCATTTTACTATATTCAGAAAGAATTTCAGCCTGAACCATCTTAATTTCTTCGATAAACTCAGGTCTTAGTTTCCATTTTGCATCTGGGTTACGTTTTAAAACCCCTAAACCTGAACAAGGCACATCTAGTAATAATCTATCAGCAGAATCTTTTAACCTTTTAAGCGTTTTTGATTCTATCAAACGGGTTTCTATCGTGTCTATTCCGTTTCTTTTAGCTCTTTTTTTAAGTTCTAATAATTTAAAATCTTCTATATCTAATGAAATTACTTTGCCTTTATTTTCCATAATAGTAGCCAAATGCAAAGATTTACCGCCCGCTCCAGCACATGCGTCTACTACTCTGTGCTTGTTGTTTACATCTAAATACTCAGATATCATTTGACTTCCAGCGTCTTGTACCTCAAAAAAACCTTTTTTAAACTCTTCAAGTCCAAATACATTACTCCTTTTTGTGAGTTTTAATGCATTTTCCACTCCTTCCACTTCTTCAGATAAAATATTCTTATCGAATAATAGCTTTTTTAATTTTTCCTTAGAAATTTTTAAAGTATTCACTCTCAAATAAACATCAGCTTGTGAATGTAGAGCATTTAATTCTTGATCCCAACTTTCGCCTAACTCTTTGCTACACAAATCATCCATCCAATTGGGCACTGAATATTTAATCTTCCTGTCATTTTGAGCTAAAGCTTGTTTTTCTAAAACTTTTGAGATTGGTAAAGCAGGTAAAAACTGATAATTTGATATATCAATATTATTTAAGATGAGCCATGTGGAAATTAAAGTTAAAAAGTCTTTTTCTTCTGAAACTCTTTCACATTCTATTCCTGAACAAAATTTAATCAGTCTCCAATTCCTTACAATTTCATAGGTATTTTCTGCAATAAAAGCTCGGTCTCTAGCACCCCATTTTGGATTTGATTTTAAAACACCACCAATAACTTTATCTGCTTTTCTGCTTTCACAAAATATTTCTTGAAGTGCTTTTAGAACCCCATCAACTAAAGGTTTAAATAATTTCACCTGCTTTTGCTCCGAATTATATTCTATTTTGTTTTCCATAAAAAAAATTATTCGCAAATTTACAATTTTCAAACCATTATTGATTTTAACTTAAAAATAATAATTGAAAATAAACTAAGCTATATCATCAAAAAAAATCTAAATTTGTTGTTATCCTATTTAAATAAGGAATTTTCAATAATATCTTAAATTCTTAAAATGATTTCGAAAAAAGCTAAATATGCTTTAAAGGCATTATCTTGTTTGGCTACTGCTTTTGAAAATAAAAAGCCTATGCTAATTAGTGAAATCGCTGAAAAAGAGAATATTCCTAAAAAATTTTTGGAAACTATTCTTTTGGAATTAAGAAACAATGGAATATTACATAGCCAAAAAGGGAAAGGAGGAGGATATGTTTTGAGGTTACTTCCAGAGTCCGTCAATCTAGCAAAAATTATTAGAATTATTGATGGGCCCATTGCCCCTGTTTTATGTGTTTCCCTGAATTTTTATGGCAAATGCGATGATTGTTTTAGTGAAGAAACGTGCAAAATTCGTCCAATAATGCAGCGACTAAGGGATGCAAATTTATCTGTATATGAAAATACAACTTTAAAAGACCTAATTTCATGAATTTTATTAGTGTAAATCCTTTTACACAAGAAAAAATAGCTGATTTTGAAGTAGAAAATTCAGAAATTATTGAGAAAAAACTCTACTTAGCAGAAAAGACTTTTATTTCTTGGAAAAAACTAAACTTAAATTTAAGAATTGATTTAATTTTAATTCTGGCTAACAAACTCGAGGAAAATAAGACCAAACTTGCTCAGACTATTTCAATTGAAATGGGAAAAACCTTTAAAGAGTCTTTGGCTGAAATTGAAAAATGTTACATTTCAATTCGTTATTTTGCAATCAATGGCAAAATCTTTTTAAAACCCCAAGCAGTTATCAGCGTAGCAAAAGAATCATATTTTACCTATGAACCTACAGGCTGTATTTTCGCAATAATGCCTTGGAATTTTCCATTTTGGCAAGTTATAAGATTTGCAATTCCAAGTATAATTACCGGAAATGTTGTAATTCTAAAACATGCACCCAATGTGCAAATTTGTGCCAATCTATTAGTAAAAATGTTTTTAGAAGCTGGTTTTGAGGATGGTGTTTTTCAAAATATATGCGTAGATATTCCTCAAATTGAAAAAATTATATCTTCCAAGATTATAACAGGCGTAACCCTAACGGGAAGTAGCATAGCGGGTGCTTCAGTAGCAGGCTTAGCAGGAAAATATCTAAAAAAGTCAGTTCTAGAACTTGGAGGTTCAGATCCATTTATAGTATTAGAAGATGCAGATTTGCAAAAAGCGGCCAAAATGGCCGTAAAGTCTAGATTTCAAAATGCAGGACAAACTTGTATCGCTGCAAAAAGGTGGATTGTAATTGATAAAATTTATGAAAACTTTGTTGAAGAAGTTATTAAATCATCTAAACACATAATTTGTGGAGATCCATTTGATAAAAATACTGTAATTGGGCCAATGGCCAGAATTGATTTAGCAGAAAAAATAAATAGTCAAAAAAAAGACTTTATAAAAAATGGGGCAATTGAATTACTCCAATCTAATCAAATAAACTGTTTAGTATCTCCTGGCATCTTAGAGATTTCACGAGAATTCTCCTACTCCTTTTCAGAAGAAATATTCGGGCCAATAGCTTGCATTATTAAAGCCAAAAATGAGAAAGAAGCCATTGAGATAGCAAATGAAACCTCTTTTGGCTTAGGTGCAAGTTTATGGACGGCTGATATTGAAAAAGCTAAAGTTTTAGGTTTTGGAATTGATTCTGGTTCAATTTTTATAAATTCAATGGTTAAATCAGATGTATCATTACCATTTGGAGGCACCAAGTCTTCTGGTTTTGGAAGAGAATTAGGGGCAGTTGGATTTTATGAATTTGCTAATAATAAAACCTATTGGGTGGAAGACTTCTAAATTTGGATTTTAGGTTTTTCTTTTTAACTTTAAAATTATTTTAATAATAAACTTAACTAAAATTAACAATGGACAAAATCAGACCTCAATTTCTAACCACTTTATGCATTTTGACTTTTATAGGAAGTGCAATGGGTATTTTTGGTGCAATATCTAATTATACTTCTGCAGGTATGGCTTCTGGCCTAACTAAAGACGTTATGGATGAAGCCAGAGACCAAATTGAAGAGCAAAGCGAAGATGAATCGGCCACTAAAATTATTGGAAAAATCTTCGATTCGGTAAATGACAACATAACAGAAGATAAGATAAAAAATAATTCAATGGCTAATGGAGTTTCAAACATTCTTACTTTAGTTGGAGCTGTATTAATGTGGGGACTTAACAAAAAAGGATTCTGGCTTTATATTATTGGTGCTTTAGTAGGAATTTTAGGACCATTATTTATTTATGATGGCATTGTTGGGGCTATTGCAGGTGGTGGTGTGGCATTTATAAGTATAATTTTTTGTGTTTTGTATTATTTAAATTTAAAGCATCTTAGCTAATTTCAATTTGCAAAAACCAGCACCAAAAGCTGGTTTTTCTTTTTTAAATTTAATGAAGGAATTAATGAGTTTCAATGATTTATTACTTAAAAATTTTAAATTTAATCCTACAGAAAGTCAGAAAAAGCTTTTTAAGCTAGTTGAGGAATTTGTAAATGACAAAGAAGAAAGAACTTCTTTTATTTTGAAAGGGTATGCTGGAACTGGAAAAACCACATTTTTAGGAGCATTTATTAAAATTCTTCCAAAATTTGGATGGAAATTTGAGCTTTTAGCTCCTACCGGAAGAGCAGCTAAAGTAATGACAGCTTATGCAAACAAAAAAGCTCAAACCATACATAGAAAAATTTACAAACAAAAAGAGGATAGCTATTCTGGAAATTTTGTTTTTGAACTTCAAACTAACAAGGCCGAAGGCACTATTTTTATCATTGACGAAGCTTCAATGATTTCCGATACTCGCGAATTTGGCAGTAATGGACTTCTACATGATTTAATCAATTATATTTTCGAAGGAACTGGAAATAAAATTTTATTTTTAGGTGATGAAGCCCAACTCCCCCCTGTATCAATGATGCTTAGCCCAGCTTTGGATATAGATCACATACAAAATATCTATCACTCAAAAGTTTATACACTTACACTCACTGACGTAATGCGTCAGGAACAAAATTCTGGTATTTTAAATAATGCAACACAATTAAGAAACCAATTGCTTGTAAAAAATCCTAAAATTCACTTGGAAACAAAAGGTTTTAAAGATTTTTACAAAATGACCAGTGAAAAAATTGAAGATGGAATTAGATATGCTTATGAAAAGTATGGTAAAGAAAATACTATAATTATTACCAGATCCAATAAAAATGCAGTCCTTTATAATAGATTAATTAGAAATCAAATAAATTTTTCAGATTCTGAACTCGAAATTGGAGATTTGCTAATGGTTGTAAAAAACAATTATACTATTTTAGGTGAAGAATCAGAAGCTGGATTTATAGCTAATGGTGAATTTGTGGAAGTAAAGAGAATAGGACGAGAAGAAGAGATGCATGGCTTTAGGTTTCAAAATGTCACTTTACAACTTTTGGATTATCCAGAAGAACCCTTTTTTGAAACTTTAATTTTTCTAGATACTTTATACTCTAATTCACCAAGTCTCAGTCAGGAACAAAACAAGTCTTTATATGAGAGCGTTTTACAAGATTATTTTTGGGTAAAAACAAAAAAAGACAGAAAAAAATTATTAAAAGAAGACAAATATATGAACGCCTTGCAAGTAAAATTTGCTTACGCCCTTACTTGTCATAAGGCACAAGGTGGCCAATGGAATGCCGTATTTATTGATCAAATATATTTGGCAAATCAAGAAATTGACTATGAAATAGTACGGTGGTTATATACTGCTATAACTAGAGGAATTTCTGAAGTATATTTGATTAACTTCCAAGCCCAGTTTTTTAACGAGTTTTTACCCGAAAAAAAAGAATAAAATGGCAAAACTTCAAAGTGCAAAAAAAAGAATAAAATATGCTAACAAAAGTGTATTTCTCTCTGCTGGAACACCCAATTATATAGGAAAAGAAGTAAAAGGAGAATCTCTGATAAAACTAGTTACTTATAATTCAAAGGAACTAGCAATTTATAATGAAATAGAAATTAATGACCTAAATGACATTCCAAATCTTGATTATGTAAATTGGATAGAAGTTTCTGGTATTCATCAAATTGAAACCATATCTAAGATTGAAAAAAAATTTAATCTTCATTCTCTATTGATTGAAGACATTCTAAATACCACACACAAAACTAAAATTGAATACTTCGAAAAAGAAAATCATTTGTTTTTTGTATTAAAAGTTCCAAGATTTAATGAAGACACATTCGAAATTGTAAATGAACATATCGCTTTGATATTAGGAAGTGGATATGTAATTAGTTTTCAAGAATTAGACACAAATAATGTCTTTGAATATATCATAAAGAGATTAAATAGGGAAAATAGTAAAACAAGAAGACATAAAGCCGACTATCTCTTTTATTCCTTAATTGATCTAGTTGTTGATAATTACTTCCTAGTATTAAGCAAATTAGAGGATAAGCTTTCAGATTTAGAAGACCAAATATTATTTAATGCTAAACCCGAACATCAAAATCAATTGTTTTTTTTAAAACGTGAAATTACGTTTATTAAAAAGACTATTTTACCTTTAAAAGATATTATTAATCAAATTATTCGAGATCCATTTGAACTTATATCAAATGAAGTTAAAGTTTATATAAGAGATATAATGGACCACGTTGTTGAAAATTTGGAAACTATAGAAACATTGAAAGATGACATAGAAAACCTTTTGGTTAACTACCATTCTCAACTAAGTAATAAAATGAATGCGGTTATGAAAACTCTAACAGTTTTTACAGCCATTTTTATGCCTCTTACTTTTATTGTTGGAATCTATGGTATGAATTTCGAACACATGCCCGAGCTTCGAAATGCTAATGGATATTTTTATACTTTGATAGGTATGGCACTGCTGGCAGCCTTTTTATGGGTTTATTTTAAGTGGAAAAAATATATATAAGCAACAAAATGGTTATTTAAATTACTCATCTAGAATGCCTTTAGCTGAGACGAAAATATTTGCCATTCAAATAATTTGAAATAAAGAGCTAATTTCCATCACATTTAATCAAACCTTTTGCAATAAAAAACGGAAGAATAATATAGAGTGTAACACCTTTTATTAGAAAAAAAAAGAAACCTAACCAACCTAATTTCTTTATTAAATTCACAATTTTTTCCTTCATCCCTAAGTTCAAATTAATTCAAATAAGAAATAAAACATTTAGAAAGAGCTTTTATTTAAACTCTTTTTTCTGTGCTGGTTTATTAACAATTTATTTAATTTAGCAGATACAAAAGCTGAGCCTACACCCAATACTGCTCCTGCCAAAACATCACTCGGGTAATGTGCTCCTAAATGAAGCCTTGAAAAACCTACACCAGCTGCATATATTGCGGATGGTACAATCACATACCATTTAGGAAAACTAAGAGATAAAGATGTAGCCGTCGAAAAGGCCAAAGCGGTACTACCAGAGGGAAAAGATTCGCCAGTTTCGACTTTATAATTTTGAATAAATGTATAAGTTTCGTAAGGCCGATTTCTATCAATCGCTTTTTTTAGTAAATATCCTACAGAATAGGTACCTATGGTTGAAAATGCAGCATTAAAACCCTCTTTTTTCAGTTTTGCATCACCATTAATAAATCCCGATGTCAACAATACAATGGGGGTAGCAATCGCAGTAAAATCAGTTGTGTTCGTTAAAATGTTAAGACTTTTATCAAATTCTTTAAATCGATTTACATTAATTTTTTTCAATAGCGTAATATCTACATTTTGAGCTGACACAGAATTATTTATTACTATTAAAAGTAAAAATATTTTAAATCGTAGCATTATACTTAATTTAGGAAACCTTCCTTTGTCATGGTTTCAATCAATGCTTTCTTTAATTCTTGAGAGGCTTTCACCAAAGGCAAACGTACTCTTCCATCACAAAGTCCGCGTATTTCACATACCATTTTAATTCCGACAGGATTCGACTCTATATAAAGCAAATTATCAAAATCTAAAAATCTATATTGTAAGGCCGCGGCTGTTTTAAAATCTCCATTTAAAGCAGCCCATGCCATCTCACCAAATTCCTTGGGGAATCCATTCCCAATTACTGATATAACCCCCTGATAACCAATACTTATCTGCGGAGTGACCAGATTGTCATCACCAGAAATAAGAATAAAATCTGAAGGACACTTTTTAGCTAACTCTAAAGCTTGCTCCATGCTACTAGAGGCATCTTTTAAACCTATAATGTTTGGATGTTTTGCAAGTTCTAAAATTGTAGAAATTTGCATAGAAGTTACAGTTCTCCCAGGTACATTATAAATAATCACTGGCACAGGCGAGGTGTCTGCAATTGCTGTAAAATGAGCAATTATGCCCAGTTGAGAAGGTTTAACATAATATGGACAAACAGACAAAATGGCATCTACTTGATTAAAATCTGTGTTTGAAATACGATTGAGCACTTCAAAAGTATTATTACCTCCTATGCCATAAACAAGCGGTAATTTTTTAAAATTTGCTTCTTTACAAAAAGCTAAAATTTGTTTTTTTTCCTCGTTTGTAGTAGTTGCAGATTCTCCAGTAGTTCCATTCACTACTAAATAATCCGAATTATTATTTGAAACAAAATCGATAAGGTTTTTTAATCCTTCGAAATCTATTGAATTATTAGCATCAAAAGGAGTAATTAAGGCTACTCCAACTCCTCTATACCGATGTTCCATTTCGTTTTATTTATTAAAAATGTAAAGCTAGCAAAAAATAAACAAAAGTTTAAATCTGCTATTTTGGAATTAATTTAAAATCATTTAAAAGATAAATTAGATGTTTTGATTGTCAGAAAAAAAAATCTCTGAGAAATTATTAAAACAACAAATAAAAAATAGGGAATGGATGTGTTTAGTCAATTCTTTTATAGGACAAAAGTGGATTAATTATACTGCCAAAAAAGTTTATATACCTGCTAAGAAATATACTTTTGGCAGATTAACATGAAAAAATGTCAGTAAAGTGTCAAGTTTATCCCTTTGGCAACATCCTTGTTCAATAGCAAATTAGTTAAAATTAATCAATCTTTTAAACTCAAAATAGTATTATGTCAGTAAACGTAAAACCTTTAGCAGACAGAGTGTTGGTAGAGGCAGCACCGGCAGAGGAAAAAACAGCATTCGGAATAATTATTCCAGACACTGCCAAAGAAAAACCACAAAATGGAAAGGTAGTAGCTGTAGGGCCAGGTAAAAAAGATGAACCAATGACTGTAAAAGTAGGTGATTCAGTATTGTATGGTAAATATTCTGGCACTGAGCTTTCAGTAGAAGGAAAAGAATATTTAATTATGAGAGAATCAGATATTTTTGCAATCGTTTAAAATTCATTTTTAAAGACAGATTATTACATTAAAAAATTAAAAAAAATGGCAAAACAGATTATTTTTGATACCGAAGCAAGAGACAAACTTAAAAGAGGTATTGACACTTTAGCGAATGCAGTTAAAGTAACTTTAGGACCAAAAGGTCGTAACGTAATTATTGACAAAAAATTTGGTTCTCCCGCCATCACAAAAGATGGTGTGACAGTTGCAAAAGAAATTGAATTAGCGGATCCTATTGAAAACATGGGTGCTCAACTTGTGAAAGAAGTAGCATCAAAAACAGCTGATCAAGCAGGTGACGGTACAACTACTGCAACGGTTTTAGCACAAGCAATCTATACGATTGGTGCAAAAAACGTAGCGGCTGGCGCAAATCCGATGGATCTTAAAAGAGGCATAGACAAAGCAGTCTTAGCAATTGTAAAGGAACTTCATGCTCAATCTAAATCAATTACCACTTCCAAAGAAATTACTCAAGTGGCTTCCATATCTGCAAACAACGACATGACTATCGGTCAAATGATTGCTGATGCAATGGAAAAAGTTGGAAAAGAAGGAGTTATTACCGTTGAAGAGGCTAGAGGAACTGAAACTGAAGTCAAAACTGTGGAAGGAATGCAGTTTGATAGAGGTTATTTATCTCCATATTTCGTTACAAACATGGAAAAAATGGAAGCCGAAATGGAACGTCCATTTATTCTAATTTCTGAAAAGAAAGTTTCTTCCATGAAAGAATTATTGCCAGTATTAGAGCAGGTAGCTCAAACTGGACGCCCATTAATGATAATAGCAGAAGATGTGGACGGCGAAGCTTTAGCTACTTTAGTAGTTAATAAAATAAGAGGCGCTTTGAAAGTATGTGCCGTTAAAGCACCTGGCTTTGGAGATCGTCGTAAAGCGATGTTGGAAGATATTGCTGTATTGACAGGAGGAACTGTAATTTCTGAAGAAAGAGGATTTAAATTGGAGAATGTGGAAATTACAATGTTAGGGCAATGCGAAAAAGCCCTTGTTGATAAAGACAATACGACCATAATAAACGGAGAGGGAAATACAGATGAAATAAAAGGAAGAGTAGCACAAATAAAATCACAAATTGAAGCTACAACATCTGATTATGATAGGGAAAAACTACAAGAACGTTTAGCTAAGTTGTCAGGTGGTGTTGCCATCATATATATTGGTGCAGCTACTGAATTAGAAATGAAAGAGAAAAAAGACAGAGTGGACGATGCATTACATGCAACTCGTGCTGCTGTTGAAGAGGGTATAGTTGCGGGCGGTGGAGTTGCGTTTATTCGTGCTCAATCCGTGTTAGAAAACATTGAAGTTCTTAACGCCGATGAAAAAACAGGCGTTGCTATTATAAAGAATGCAATTGAATCTCCTTTAAGAACAATTGTTGCAAATGCTGGTGGTGAAGGCTCTGTGATAGTACAAGAAGTTAAGTCTGGCAAAGGTGCTTATGGATATAATGCTCGTGACGACAGATATGAAGATATGATCGCAGCAGGAATAATTGACCCAACTAAAGTAACTCGTTTGGCTTTAGAAAACGCTGCTTCAATTGCTGGATTATTATTAACTACTGAGGCAGTAGTTTCTGATATTCCTGAAGAAAAATCTGAAGCTCCGCACATGCACGGTGGTGGCGGTGGAATGGGAGGAATGATGTAATTTCTTTTCTCAGTTTTTAAAAAAAATACCTGCATTTTTTATGTAGGTATTTTTTTTAGCATAATTTTTGCATGTATTTGAAAAAGCATAATTCATACATGCCAAAAAGCTATATTTTTATTTTATTGATAGTAATACTTTCTTGTAAAACAAAGAAAGATTTAATATTAGAACCGAAACCAATTATTAATGATCCTAATCTTTGTAGAATATTATCTAATACAAGATCTGATGGGGAACAATTTCAATTTATCTTTAAAAATGGTCAAATACAAAATATTTTAGGCTTCAATGATTTCGATACATTTGTCTATTCTGGATCAAAAATAACCAAAGCATTTCATTCAAAGAATAAAAATGTTCAGATCTTGTTTGATTTTGATTCTCAAAATCTATTAAAAAAAATTACATTTGAAGGAACAGATAGTCAAGCTAAACCTTTTAGTTTTCCAACCATATTGACTCATAATTATCTAAATAAAATAGACAAGCTTAATTTATTATGGCCTACGTTTAATGGTAGTGTAGAGACAAAATTCGAATATGATTCAAATGGGAACATTAAATTTGTATACGCTTTTTTAGAGGGTGAATGGCAAATATTATTAGAAAATGTTGAATTTGATGAAAAAATTTCTCCCTATAAAAATCAACAATTAGGTCAAATATTGAGTTTTTACATGGTTTACACCTTATTAAGTGGTGGAAGCAACTTTTCTTATTTTATGAATGCAAATAATGTAAAATCAGCAATTGTAAAAAGCGGAAATTCAAAAATTTTGTATAAATATGAATACCTTTATAACTTAAATGGATATCCATTAGAAATGAAGGGTACAAAAACAATAATCAATAAATCTACCAATTTTTCTGAAAAATTTTCATACGATTGCGATAAATAAAACATTAATTATTAAATACTTATTTTTTTTATTTTTTTATTTTTCTATTAATTAATTCTAATTAAGAATTCTTGCTAACTTTGCATCCCGTAATCAATAATTTAACAAAATGTCATTGAGCGGGAAGCAAAAAAAGACCAAATATATTTTCGTTACGGGAGGAGTAACATCTTCTTTAGGCAAAGGAATCATTGCCTCTTCACTTGCAAAACTTCTACAATCTCGTGGCTTATCGGTAACCATTCAAAAACTTGATCCTTATTTAAATGTTGACCCTGGAACGCTAAACCCATATGAACATGGCGAATGCTATGTTACTGACGATGGTGCCGAAACTGATTTGGATTTAGGTCACTATGAACGTTTTTTAAATGTTCAAACTTCTCAAGCTAATAATGTAACCACTGGTCGAATATATTACAACGTTTTAAATAGAGAAAGAAAAGGTGATTTTTTAGGAAAAACAGTTCAAGTGATACCTCATATCACAGATGAAATAAAAAGAAACATCCTAATATTGGGCAATACTGGAAAGTATGACATAATTATTACTGAGATTGGTGGCTGTGTAGGAGATATTGAATCGCTTCCTTTTTTAGAAGCCGTAAGACAGCTAAAATGGGAACTAGGGGAAAAGAACATGCTAACTATACACCTAACTCTAATTCCTTATTTAAAATCCGCAGAAGAATTAAAAACTAAGCCAACACAACATTCTGTAAAACAGTTACAAGAGTCAGGATTACAACCAGATATTTTAGTATGTAGAACAGAGCATTCCCTACCTGAGGATATCCGTAAAAAAATTGCTTTATTTTGTAATGTTGAAATTCAATCAGTAATTGAAGCATTAGATGCTAAAACAATTTATGACGTTCCACTCTTAATGCTTAAAGAAAAACTGGATCAACGTGTATTGTATATGCTAGACATTTATAATGACAAAGACTCAGAAATGAAAAAGTGGGAGGAGTTTTTATTTAAACTTAAAAATCCTGAGCATCAAATCAAAATAGGATTGATTGGTAAATATGTAGAACTAAAAGATGCGTATAAGTCTATTATTGAGTCTTTTATACATGCAGGAGCCGAAAATAAATGTAAAGTTGAAATAGATTGGATTCATTCTGAGTCACTAACCAAAGAAAATGTTAAAGAAAGATTAGAAAGCTTGCACGGAGTATTGGTAGCACCAGGTTTTGGAGAAAGGGGTATTGAAGGTAAAATTGATGCTGTCAGATTTGTGAGAGAAAACGATATTCCATTTTTTGGCATTTGTTTAGGTATGCAAATGGCTGTAATAGAATATGCCAGAAATGTGATGGGCTGGAGTTCTGCCCATTCAACAGAAATGGAAAAAGATACCGATTACCCTGTTATAGACTTAATGCAAGATCAGCAAAACGTCGAAAACAAAGGAGGCACAATGCGTTTAGGAGCTTATAATTGTAAATTGACGGAAAAGTCTATGTCAAAAAGAATCTATGGAAAAACCAAGATTTCTGAAAGACATAGACATCGTTGGGAGTTTAACAATAAATATAGAAAGGATTTTGAAAATAAAGGTTTGTTTATTGGAGGAACAAATCCTGAAAACGACTTAGTGGAGATTATTGAAATACCAAAAAATAAATTTTTTATTGGGGTTCAGTTTCACCCAGAACTTAAAAGCACAGTAATGCAGCCGCATCCTTTATTTATTGCATTTGTGAAGGCTGCTTTGGAGTATTCACAAAAGTAATTGTTAATGGCTTTGTTCTATTTAATCGGATATAATTTGTATATTTGTGTATGAAAACGGATGAAATACAATCGAAACTATCTTTGTTAAGTGTATCGGATCAAGAATTGGTTCTACGTCAACTTGATGATTTATTTAAAGAACTGGAGATTGATGTTGTTGGAATACAGTAACAGATTAAGGAGTCTGAGAGTCGTCATTGCCCGCATTGCTCAAGTAGTAAAACTGTGAAAACTGGGAAGGAACATGGAGTTCAGCGATTCCTTTGCAGAGGCTGCAAGCACTCTTTTCGTGCAAGCACTGGTAGTTTTAATGCACGTTTTAGAAAGGGGAAAGGCGAATTACTTAAATTATACCTACGACATTTTCTAACAGCA
>JANOMP010000208.1:0-13029 GCA_031420365.1 Cytophagaceae bacterium | reverse complement strand
AGCATGGTTTCAGAGAAGCCAAACAAGAATTAGGAATGACCGACTATCAAGTAAGGGGTTGGTTGGCATGGCATCATCACATGGCTTTAGTAATGATGGCAATGGCTTTTGCATTGAGCGAAAAAATAACTCAAAAAACAGGAATGGCATTACTTTCAATAAGTGATATAAGGTTATATTTTGATCAATAAATTTACCCAAACATCAAGTGCAAAATATTCGATAGAGATGCAGATAAGAATCAGGCATCAAGAAAGAAAAAATGATATATTTAATCGATATAAACGAAATGGACAAATTGAACAATTACAAGTTTAGCAAGTTTGTCAAAGTAGAATTAACTAAATAAAATTGATCGGCTTTAAATAATGCCCTTTCTTTGCTTATATAGCTTTCAAGAATGCAATTTTTGAAGAATTTAACTTCGGCACTTCAATGTTCACTTTAGCTTTTAATTCATTTAAAAGTGTATATAATCCAAAGAAAGTTCTGTTTACATATAAACCATGCTGAGAACCACGAGCGGCATTTGCATTTCTTAGTTCTTTTAAGCTAGCCACATATTCAAAATAGCCATATACTTCTTGTACATAAGAATCATTACCAAAGTCAAAAGTATTGTTTGTAAAAGGGCGACCTAAAATCTCAATCATTTTATAAAATAAGTCGTAAAAGAAACCTTGGAAATGTTCAGAATCCTCCTTTAAAATAAATTCTAATTCTTTAAAAATATACATCATTTTCTCTGGTTTATTTAAAATATTTGGATTAATCAAGGCAAAATAGCTTTGATAGAAATCTTCTGGAATTATTTTAATACATCCAAAATCAATTATACCAAGTTTGCCAGATGCGGTAAAAAGAAAATTTCCAGGATGGGGATCTGCGTGCACAGCTTTTAATTCATGCATTTGAAAATGATAAAAATCCCAAAGCGCTTGCCCAATGCTATTTCTAATTTCTTGTGAAGGATTTGTGGCTAAAAATTCTTTCAAATGTTGCCCTTCGAGCCAGTCCATTGTTATTATTTTATCAGAAGAGAATGCTGGATAATAGGTAGGGAAAAACAAATTTGGTATATGAGCACATAGGGCTGTTACTTCTATCGAACGTTTCAGTTCAAGTTTATAATCTGCTTCCTCAAGTAATTTATTTTCTACCTCAACAAAATATCTATCTATTTCTGCGTCATTTAAATTCAATAATTGTACCGCTAAAGGCCTAGCCATTTTCAAATCTGAGCTTATGCTAGTTGCAACTCCAGGATATTGTATTTTTACTGCCAACCTTTTCCCTCCTTTTTTAGCTTGATGGACCTGGCCAATACTGGCAGCATTAGAAGCTTCCAAATTAAATTCATCAAAAATTTCAAAGGGTGAGGCACCTATACTACTCTTAAACGTTTTCAAAACCAAAGGTCCAGACAATGGAGGTGCAGAATATTGTGACATTGTGAATTTGTCTGAATAAGCTTTTGGCAAAATACTTTTATCCATACTCATCATTTGTGCCATTTTCAACGCACTTCCTTTTAAATTGCTTAACGCCTCATAAACATCTTCCGCATTTTCGGCATGTAATTGGTCCTTTGTTAAACTTGGATCTAAAAGTTTTTTGCCATAATGCTTAATATAATTACCACCTACTTTTGCTGTAGCTTTAACAAACTGAGTAGCTCTTGCCACTTTAGAAGTGGGTATACTTTCTTGATTTTTCATTTATTTTTAGTACAAAAAAAATATTGCTTTTTTAAGTGTGGTAATTATATAAATGTATATTTATTTTTTATTTTGATATAAAAACTTCCCTAAATCAAATAGACTGTCAAAAGGAGTTCTTGCCATCCAGTCCATTGTAGTATTTACAGATTTTTCAATAAGTGTATCGGTTTTTTCAAAGAGTCGACTATCATCCGTAATCCAAAAATCTACAACACTCAAAACAAGTAGCCAAATCCATTCTGGATATTTATTCATTAGTTGAGGAATTGGCCTGGGCTCTATTTCTCTAGTTTCTTGCCCTTCTAGCACCAAATCACTCATAAATTCAACAAAAACTCGTTTAGCTTCTACAAATTCAGCGTTCTTTTTTACACTTAATGGCTTTTCTAAACTTTCGTAGCAATTTAAAAAATAACTTCTTCTGACCTTCATATGCTCTATTAATGTGTAAAAAAACGAAAGTAGTTTTTCTCTTACAGAATAGCTATCAAATATTTCTTCAGACTTGGCAATTTCTATTGTTTCCAAAAATATATCTTTCCAAATTTCTGCATTTATTTGTTTGAAAGAATTGTAGTTTTCATAAAACTCTGATTCTTTAATTTTCATTTTTTTTGACAACTTCAATACAGACTCTGGTTCACGTCCATATTCCAATAAATAATTAATAAATTGTTCTTTAATTTTGTTTTTCATTAAATTAAGCATAAATATTCGATAAAAAAGAGGAGCTTTTATTAAAAGCATTTAACACGGATATTGGGTAAGTTAACTTTGGTACTCCGAGCCAATCTGCATATTCAGACCCCATAAGAAACCTCGATTGGCTTTTAAAAAATTCGCCTGCTAGATTACTTCCAGCCATTTTTATGTACGTTTTAAACAATGCATTTGTTAATTCCTTTCCTACTTCTGAAGGTCTAAATTGCCTTTTAGCAATCAATTTGTCCATTTTTATGGCATCTGAATTGGTGAAAACTAGCAGTTTTTCGTCTAAGCCCATTATTAATCCTACAGCTGCCCAATGTTTTAAATAAGCTTCTTCATAAACTTTATCTACATCATAACTAAGCTTTCTAAGCCCTTTTAAAACTATCCAAGAAAATGACAAATTGGTACCCAAGATATCTTCTTGATTTATTGGATAACCCCAGCTCGAGTTCCATTTACCTGATTTCAAAATCATAAAACGCCAAAAAGCATGTAACATTCTCACTTTTAACAACATAAAAACGACATCACCAGTTTCCCAATGATCAAAATTCATGGTTCTTTTAAAAAAATGACCAGTTTCTTTTAGTCTATTATAAGTATCTGATTTAATTCTACCAGAGAACTCTAAAATTCTTGCTACATCTTCCCCTAAATAACAGTATGGTAAAGAGTAACAGCCTAGAATTATTCCTATGGTTTGTTGATGACGATTGAAAAAATCAGAAGATCTTATACAACTTTTGCTTGAGAAAAAAGAAGGAATTTGTTTATTGTTTAAAAAAAATCTTGTGTTATTTGATCTTGATTGTAAATATCAATTCTTGAGAAATCATATAAAAAAGGCATTAAAACTCCACCTAATTTTGCTTGATGAATTTCATACAAACTTGCTATTAGCGAATCTGCCGACGTATCTCCCATTTGGTGATAAGACTCCATTTCTATGGACAATTTATTTAATTTAATGATAATATTAACTGACTATCTACCATTTTGTTTTTTTTCTAATAAGATTTTATCCTTTTTAATATTGAAACTTTAATGCTTGTCTACAGTAAATATGGAAAGGCGAGATAATCAATTAATAGGAATTCGAAATTACTCTATTTATTTTGAAATATTGGAGAGAATCACTTCAGCCAAAGTTTAAATAATTTATAAATAAAAATGTTAAATTTTATTTCCACAAAGTTATAAATTTGTCAAAAAACTACTTCATAATGTCTCCCCTTGAAAAAATAACTGAACTGACTGACCTTTTAAATTATTATACTACGAAGTACTACCAAGAGGAAAAATCTGAAATTTCAGACCAAGAATTCGATGTTATATTAAGAGAATTGGAAAGTTTAGAGGCTCAATATCCTTCATTAAAGAAGCCAGATTCTCCAACACATAGGGTAGGAGGCGAAATCACAAAAAAATTTGATACCGTCCAGCATAAGTACCCAATGCTTTCATTGTCAAATACTTACAGTGAAGACGAATTAAAAGATTGGGACGACAGAATAGCAAAAGGTCTGAATGGGGCTGAATACGAATATATTTGTGAAATAAAATACGACGGAATTTCACTTTCAATAACTTATGAAAATGAAATATTAGTAAAGGGTGTAACACGAGGAGATGGTACTCAAGGCGACAATATTACCAGCAATGTAAAAACTATAAAAACTTTACCTTTAAAAATAAATACGAATTTCAGTCAAAAAAGAGCAAATCAAACAAGTCTATTTTCTGATTCAACTATAAAATCACTAGGTGATTCTTTTGAGATTAGAGGCGAGGGTTTTATGCCTACTCAAGTTTTTGAAAGATTAAATGTAGAAAGAGAGGACATTGGAGAAGCTCCATTAGCTAACCCAAGAAATGCTGCTTCTGGTACATTTAAAATGCAAGATTCGGGAGTTGTAGCCAAAAGAGATTTAGATTGCTATATCTATCAATATTTATCTGAAAATGACAATTTCAAAACTCATGAGGAGAGTTTAATTGCATTGAAAAATGCAGGCTTTAATGTTTCGGATTCTTTTAGAAAAGTAAGGGACATTGAAAATGTAATAGCATACATTAACGAATGGGAAGAAAAAAGGCATACTTTAAATTGTGCTACAGACGGAATTGTAATTAAGATTAATGATTATGCCCAAAGAGAAGAATTGGGATTTACTGCTAAAAGCCCAAGATGGGCAATAGCCTACAAATACAAAGCCGAATCAAAATCCACAGAATTACTAAATGTTACTTTTCAAGTAGGTCGCACTGGGGCGGTAACGCCAGTAGCTGAACTTAAGCCAATTGAACTTTCAATGACTACAGTTAAAAGGGCTACTTTACACAATGCCGACGAAATAAATAGACTAGGTTTAAGTATTGGTGATTTTGTTTTTGTGGAAAAAGCAGGGGAAATTATTCCAAAAGTTACTAGTGTTGATGGATCAAAACTTAGAAATGAAAAAGAAAGAAAAGAATCAAAAATTAAGTTTCCCGAAAATTGCCCTGCTTGCGGATCAAAACTCTATAGAAATGAGGGAGAAGCTGCATTTTATTGTCCGAATGAAATAGCATGTCCTCCACAAGTCAAGGGCAGAATCGAACACTTTATACAAAGAAAGGCCATGAATATAGATAGTTTGGGAGAAGGGAAAATTGAAATACTTATAGATCAAAATCTAATAAAAAATGCTTCTGATATTTATAGTTTAACTTCAGAAAAGCTACTAGGATTAGAAAAAATACATATTGACGAAGAAACTAGAAAAGAAAGAAAAATAAGTTTTAAAGAAAAAACTGTACAGAATATTTTAGATGGCATAGAGAATTCAAAAAAACAACCATTTAGCAAAGTTTTGTTTGCTACAGGTATACGTTTTGTAGGAGAAACTACTGCTCAAAAATTAACGGCTTATTTTAAAAATATTGACTCTTTGATTGCAGCAAGTCAAGAAGAGCTTTTAACCGTACCTGATGTTGGAGAGAAAGTTGCTTTAAGTGTTTTAAATTTTTTCAAATTGGAAGAAAATCTTCTTTTCATTGATAAACTAAGAATGGCAGATTTGAAATTTGAGGTAGAAAATAATTTGGTGGGAATAGACAGTTATAATTTAGATGGGAAAACATTTTTATATACAGGTACTTTCCTTGGGTTTAGTCGAGAAGAATTAGAAAATAAAATAGAGGCAAATGGCGGCAAATTGGTAAGTGGTGTTTCTAAAAAATTAGACTTTCTAATAGTTGGAGAAGGTGCAGGGCCCTCAAAATTAAATAAAGCGAAAACCCTTGGAGTAAAAATGGTTAACGAAGAAGAATTTATTCAGATGCTAACTTAATATAAATAACTTTCAAAAGACAATTAAAAGTATTTATGAAGTTTATTAGGTTATTATTACAGGCACTAAAAGGAGACGAGAGTTTAGATTACACCAAGATTTCTATAAATAAAGCACTCTTTTTACTTTCGGTGCCAATGGTCATTGAAATGCTCTTTGAGTCTCTTTTTGCTTTAGTTGATGCATTTTTTGTTGCTAAGTATGTGGGAATAAACGGTATGGCAACAGTTGGTTTAACTGAATCAGTTTTGACAATTATATATTCTTTAGCATGGGGTATTAGCACTGCTGCCACTGCTATAATTGCACGAAAAATAGGGGAAAATAATCCAAAAGATGCCTCCAAATCATTAATGCAAATAATAAATATTTCGGCTTTTTTTGGAATTCTACTTTCAGTATTTGGGTATATATTTTCCGAAGATATATTAAAATTAATGGGCGGCTCGGAAGCACTAATAAAAGAGGGTCTGCCTTATACGCAAATTCAATTTATTAGCTCTCCAATAATTATATTACTTTTTTCCTTAGGCGGTGCTTTGCGAGGTGCTGGCAATGCCTCCAAAGCAATGCGTGCTATGATTGTGGCCAATTTAATTAACATTGGTTTAGATTTTATTTTTATTCCAATTCTTCATTTTGGGGTAGAAGGTGCAGCTTATGCAACATTAATCGGCCGAAGTATAGGAGTTTTTATTCAATTAAGAGCCTTCTTTTCTGATAAATTCAATCTTAAAATTGAAATAAAAAAATGGCATTTTGATTGGAAATTAATAAGAGAAATTATTAAAATTTCAGCTGGAGCTGCAGGTCAATTTATCATTCAATCCGCTAGTTGGGTGTTTTTAATTAGAATATTATCAGGCTTTGGCTCTGAGGTTGTGGCAGGGTATACTATCGCCATAAGAATTTTAGTTTTTACTATTTTGCCGTCTTGGGGTTTAGCCAATGCAGCGTCAACTTTGGTAGGTCAAAACTTAGGTGCTGGCCATCCAGAAAGAGCAAACACTTCAGCCTGGAGGGCAGGATTTTTCAATATGGCATTTCTAGGAATTGTGGCAGTTTTATTCTTCATTTTTGCACAACCACTAGTTGAAATTTTCAATGACAATCCCATTGCCTTGGCCACTGGTGTGGAATGCCTTCGAATAATGTGCACTGGTTATATTTTCTTTGGTTTTGGTATGGTTATGACTCAGGCAATAAATGGCACAGGCGATACTATTACTCCTACACTTTTAAATATCATTTGTTTTTGGCTTTTAGAAATCCCCCTTGCCTATTATTTTGCAAAAGTTTTAGATTGGCAACAAACAGGTGTTTTTTGGGCAATTGTGATAGCAGAATCTATTTTGACTATTTTGGCAATAATTTATTTCAAAACAGGAAGATGGAAAAACAATAAATTGAATTTCTAATTATCTTCAAAAGTATTTTCAAGTTTTTATGAATTTACAAAAATAGAAACTATTCCAATTCGCAAAAAAAATACAAAAAAAAATGAACTGCCTCTTAATTCCAAAATTTATTCATTCTATTTAAAATCAAGTAGTTTTACTCTAAAATGGCTGCGCTAAAATTATTTGTTTTGTAAAAAGAAACTTAAAAGGAAAAAGAACGAATAACTTTTATAGCCAGCTAATGATCGATACCATTGGATTTTCATTTTTCCATTTAATTCTAATTTCCATTTTGCCATTTTTAATAATCTTGGTTATATATGAATTATATATGTTGATAAAGTCTAATGAGAAAAATAAAGATTTAAGATAAATTTTTGGTTTTAAGATATTATAGTTAGTATCATAATGGTTTGGGTTAAGTCTAAAAAGCCGAAAATTTTGATCGGCTTTTTTTTTAAGTTTTCCCTTTAAAATTTATTTCAACCCGCACAAACTTAATAAAATGAAAAACACACAAAACACAACTCTTTTTTGTTTATTACTTAATTCCATTTTTTGTTTTTCGCAAAATCCAATTTTTACTAAAAACCTAGAATCTAATCAAAATTTTATTTGTTTTGGAGGTTCTGTAAAATTCAAGACCACAGTACTAAATGCTAACTTTTACAAATTCCAATTAAAATCTGGTGATATTTGGAATGATTTTGCCCCAGCAAGCGGTACCATTTCTTTAAGCTCTACAGATTTAGAATATACCTTTTCAAATATTAATTCAGATATTTTTGTTCGTGTACTAATTTCTAATGGAAATATTACATCAATGAGTAATGAAGTTGGAATGTCCGCACAAAAACCTTTAATCAATTTTCATCCGATTGATTTAATAGGATGTAATGGATCTTCAGTGAATTTTAAAACAAATGCTAGTGGAGTCGGAAACCTTACTTTTCAATGGTTTAAAGCGAATACTGCTTCTTCATCTTACGTTGCCATAAGTAATAGTTTCAAATTTTCAGGCACTACATCAAACTCTTTGATAATCAATAGCTTAACAAACTCTGAACATTTAAGCTATTATAAATGCATAATTAAGGATATAAACAATTGCGAATCTTACACAAACAATGCAAAACTATCTGTAAATCAACTTAGTACTTCAGTTTCTCCTACTGTAACTACTAAATTTTGCGAAGGCGATTCGGCAGTTTTTACGGTTGCCTTGCAAGTTGGAGAAATTATTGATTATCAATGGCAAATGAGAAAATCTCCAGCAACTACCTATAGTGATTTGATGGAATCCAGTAAATTTTTAGGCGTAAAAACTTCGAAACTCATAGTCGCTAGAATTTTAACAACCGAAAATGCCTATAAATTAAAAGTCAATTTCAAAGAAACCACTCAGGGCGTTGGAGGTACTTTAGTAAATGGAACATGTTCAAAAGAAGCTTTTAGGACTTCTTATATAATTAATCCAAGGCCAACAAGTCCATTACAAATACCTGATGTTTCGAGATGTGGCCCAGGAAAAATAACAACTTCAATTGTTCAAGCTGGAAATTTTTATTGGTATCAGGATACCTTACTTGCACCAATCTTAAATAATTCATCTACTTTTTCAAGCCCGATTCTTAATGAAAATAAAGCATTTTTCTATAGTTTGAAAGATTTAAATGGCTGTGAAAGCTTAAAAAAAACGTTTCTTGCAAAAGTGATCCCGAGACCAAAAGCTAGATTCCCAGATGATCTAAGCTTATGCCCCGCAGAAACCACATTAAGTGTTGCATTGGAGGAAGTTCAAAATTCTGCAAATCGTTTCTATTTGTTAAAAGGAACAAATAATCTTTCAAATTTTAATGAAATCTTAAATAATTCTATAACACTACCATTGATAATTCCTTTCCCTTTAAGTAAAACTTCTGGAGTTTATGATTTTAGATTCTTTACCAAGAATGAAGAAAACGGATGTTTCTCAGATACCAGTTTTGTAAAAGTAAGAATAAAAGTAAAAACTGAAATTCTAAATGAAGCAACCAATACTTCAATTTGTGAAGGGTCAAACCATAATTTTATTTCGAATTTTAAAGGAGAAAAACCTATTTCATTTAAATGGATTAAAGATAATTTCTTGATCGAAAATGAAGTTGATTCAACTTTGAAATTAGATATTTTGAAATTAGAAAATTCCGGAAACTATCAAATAGAAATAAAAGCTAGCTGTGGAACCGTTATTTCTAAGTCATTAAATTTAATTGTAAAACCTAAAACAAAAATTATAACTCATCCAAAAAATATAATAGTTTGTGAAAAGTCAGAGGCTAGTTTCTCCGTAGTTGCCACAGGTTCTGGAATTTTGCAATACCAATGGTATATTAACAATATAGTTATTGGAAACAATGGCCCAAATCTTACTATTCCAAATACCAATTTAGGTATGGATTTTTCATCAATAAAATGTAAAATAACGAGCGATTGTGATCCACCAGTATTATCGGATGTCGCTATTTTGAGAATTGACGATATTCCAATGCCTCCAATTGTCTCCTCTCAAGTAGGCTTTTGCCAAAATACTTTGGCGATTCCATTAACAGTTGGCTTGCTCAACTTACATACTGAAAAATGGTTTAACAAAGATCAAAATCGTATTTCTAGACCAATAATCGAAACAAACTTAGTTGATACTACTTTTTACTATGTAAGTCAAATTGATTCCAATTCTTGTGAAAGCCTAAAATCAAGAATTGAAGTGATAATAAGTCCTAAGTTTACTCTGGAAGTACTTTCTAATGTAATCGGATTATGTAAAACAGGAACATTAAACAAAGAAGGGAATATTTATACTAGAATAAATAATCAAATTCCGGAAGAAGGTATATTTAATTTTAAACTTTTCCTTAATAACTCAAAAATAAGAGAAAATACTGTTGGAGAGTTTTTAGTTAGTGAATCGGGTAAATATGTTATTGAAAGTATTCGCAATTACTGCAAAGTGAGCAGCCCAATTGCAATAGAAAATATTTTACCCGAGCTTATTTCAAATATTAATTCACCAGATCAATCCATTTGCTTTGGAAAAAGCATTACTCAGATAGCGGTAAGTGACCTTACTGGGGGAGATTACTATTGGTGGATGGATGATTCTGGCTCAGGTATTTTAAAAAAAGGTCCTACTTACGAAATTTTAAATGTTACTTCCCCTCAAAACTTTTTTGTCTCTTATGTAAAATCAAAAGATGGGGTATTCTGTGAAACACAAAGAAAAGAAATAAAAATAAGTTTAAAACCCGCACTTAAAACTAATTTTGAAATAACAAATCAGTCTTGCGCAAATATCACTGATGGAAGAGTTTTAGTCTCAATTTTAAATGGATTAGGGCCATTTGTCTACCAACTAAACACTACAATTTCAAATTCTACCGGCTTTTTTACATCTCTTTCTGCTGGAAACTATTCCATAAAAGTAGAAGACGCCGAGGGTTGTAAATTAGATTCTACAATAAAAATTGAACTTAAAGCCGGAGCAATAATTAATTTACAACCTATTTCAATTAAAAGATGTAAAGGTAATATTGCGAATTTCATAATTACCGCTGAAAACTATTCTGAAATAATCTGGCAAATAAAGAAACCAAATGACACTAAATTTGTAGATATTCCAAATACAAATACTGTAACTCTCCGATTAGAAAACATTGGGAATGAGATAAATCCCCATAATAGTATCTATAGAGCCAAGGTGATTAATGCAAACTGTGAAATTCTCAGTCGAGAAGCTACCTTAGGTGTAAATAGTATTTCAGGAAGTATGTCCCCAAGAACCGTTTGTCAAAATTCCGATATCGTTTTAGACTTGACTGGAATTCAGATAAACGGCAATGTTGGTGCATATCAATGGCAATTCAGACCCGGAACCAGTGGGTCTTGGATAGATTTGAGCGGGAAAACAGCTACTTCATTGATCATTAATAAAGCAATTATTGCAGATGCGGGATTCTATAGGTCTAAAGTTACTTTCGATAATGGTAGCGTAAATACTTGCATTATTAATACATCTACTTCTGGTCTGGCCTTATCTTTAGAATTACCCCAAATATCTACTTTAAGTCCCAATCAAACAATTTGCAAGGGGCAATCCACCATCCTATCGGCTCTGAACTGCTCAGGGACATTCGTTTGGTCCAACGGACACACTGGAAGTTCTATTTCGGTTTCACCTCTTTTATCTACCAATTTTACCGTTATTTGCAAAACCCCTTTCTGCGAAACTCCTGCAAGCTCCAATATTTTGGTTACTGTTATTGATGGTCAAATTGTAGCTCCTTCCCTTATTTCTAACCAAAAAGAATTCTGTATTGGTGAAACTATTAAATTAAAAGCAACAGGTTGTAATGGGGATATTAAATGGTCAAACGGTGCATCAGGCATTGATTTACAGATTGTTGCTCAAACAAATTTTGGAATTTCTGCCCATTGTGTGAACTCAATTTGTAAATCTAATGAATCAGAAATGTTACAAATCAAAGTCGCTTTGCCACTTTCCCCTGGTTCCATTCAAAACAATTCTATTATTCAATGTTCAGGGTTTAATCCAGCTACTATTTCAAGTATTGTAAATCCGAGTGGAGGAAAAAAAGTAATTATCAAATGGCAATTTTCCGAAAACTGTAATGCTGAATCCCCAATTTGGCAAGATATCCCAAACTCAAATAACAGTACTTTAAATCCTGAGGCACTTTTTAAAAGCACTTGTTTTAGAAGGCAAGTTTCAGACTCTTGTAACGCAATTTCTAATTCAAATAGTAGTCAATTTACAATCATTCAAGATCCTGTAATTCAGATTAATACACAAAATTCAAGCATCTGTTTGAATGATTCCGCCAAAATATCGAGTGCAATAATTGGAGGTATTTTGCCTTGTCAAATTTACTGGCAAAAGAACGAGGCTTCTGCTTCTCCCAGTTCTTCTGATTGGACCGACTTGAAGTATGGAAATACTAAATTAAATTTTAAAAATCCAGGTTTTCAAATACAAAAAACTATTCATTTTAGAGCTAAATATGTTTGCGATTTAGCCTCTTGCAATCAGGCTTTCTCTAATGTTGTATCCATATTATTCTATCCAATTAACACTTTTGAAGTGGCTTTTGTTGATTCTACTATTTGTTTAGGTAATGCTATTTCTTTAAAATCCGCCAATTGTTCTGGTCAATATGTTTGGTCAAATGGCCACTCTACTCCTGAAATATCCGTTGCTCCAATTAGTAATACAAACTACTGGGTTAAATGCTTCTCCGCCTGTGAAACAATTCAAAAAAACATTTCTATCTCTGTTCATCCAAGTAATTCCTTGCCACAAAACGCTACTCCTGCATCTGTTTACTCTCCCAATTCTATTCAATTTTCAGCTCTTGGCCAAAATTTAAAATGGTATACAAGTGCTATTTCTATTGCTGTTTTGACAACTGCACCTTTGGTAAATGCTGTGGCTGAACATAGTTTCTGGGTAAGTCAGACTATTGGGCCTTGCGAAAGCCAAAGACTAAAAATCACTTCTACCATATTTCAATCTCTAGAAATCACAACCCAACCTAAAAACCAAACCAATTGCGATGGAAATCTTGCCAATTTTGTAGTCTCAGCTATTGGAAATGGAAGCATAACCTATCAATGGCAGATTAAATTACCTAATATTTCTAATTTTAGAGATATAAACAGTTCTGATGTTAACAACGAAGATTTTTTGTCACCAATATTAAAAGTCAAGAATATTGGTAATGCCCAAAATCCACATTTAACTGTGTTCCGTTGTAAAATATCGGCTAATGGAATTGATAAGTTTTCACAAGAAGCTACCTTAGGTGTAAA
>JANOMP010000207.1:0-2612 GCA_031420365.1 Cytophagaceae bacterium | reverse complement strand
TTTATTTTCCAAAACGTCGTTGATATTTTTTTCGCTCAAACGTTTTGTTTCTACCACTTTTAAAACTTTACTTCCTTTACGCTCCACAGCTGTTACAATTTGAACTACACTCACATCCTCTGCTTCATTTCGGCTAAAATCAGTACTTCTTTTTCGTGGTTTGCGTCCTAAATGCCTATCTCCTTAGTTGTTTACCAATATTGTTAAGAGAAAAGCCTTCCGTGGGCTTTAGAAACAAGGCCTCCCCAACGGAATTTTAATCCCGAAAGCCTTCGGGACACACACAGCTTAAAAATCAGAAAAGTATGGAAAATTCAAGAACTCAATACCGATCTATCGGTATGAGGGTAAGGGGTATTTTGGGTTTTTAAAAAAAAGAAACAATGCCTTGAGGTAGAAAAAGCAAAAATAAACCCAAAAAAGGCCTACTTTAACACCTACAGAAAAGCCGCCTAAAATCTACTGAGTGGCTACTTTATCGACTTTGACTCCGCATCAGTTTCGCCGAACACATAGGGCCTTCCGCTAGCAAAAAGCCGAAATGTCGAACCACCCAAAAGTAGATTGCGGTTAGGGGGTGATGCATCCCGACTTTCTTCTACATGGCTAAATGTTAGTGGCTGGGCTTCTTAGTTTTCGTCCGTTAGCAACATTTTTTATCTTGCTGAATAGGTGGACAAGCAACACTTCCGTAACTGCAATATACACAGCAGTCGCCTTGTTTTGGTTTAAGAACTTGCTTACAATTTTCACATTCGTAAAAATATTGGCAAGCGTCTGTCGGCATTGTTTCTTCTTTCTTGTGTCCGCAGTTTGGGCAAGTGATTGTTGATTGTAATAAGATATCCATTTTAATTTTCTTTTTTGTCGGTTACAGAATATCCTGTTGAATTAATTGCTTTTTCAATTTCGGCAATGTTGGTTTTGGAATTATCAAACTCTACAACTGCTTTTCCATTGTCGTATGATGAGTTTGAATTTATTATTCCTGTCAATTTATTCACTTCGTGATTAACGTGTTCTTCGCAACTGGCGCAAGTCATTCCGCTAATTGTAAATTCAATTTTTTGAATGTTGGATTTATCAACTACTATGATTTTTTTTTCTGTCTTTTGGTAGAAAATGCTTGAATAATATGGGAAGGCAAGCATAACAATTGTAAATGCCGTTACAATTCCTAAAAACATTTTTGACTGAATGAATTTTGGATTTTCTTCCGTTTCGCATTTGCAGTCAATTTGCTTTTTAGGTTTCAGTTTTTGATACCAAGCAAAACCAAGCACTAAAATTGTCAAGCCGATAAAATATGGTCTGAAAGGTTCGAGCCAAGAAAAAGTTGAAGCCATTCCACTTGTTCCTGCAATAAGAGCCAAGACTGGTGTAATGCAACAAAGTGAAGCTGCAATAGCTGTCAAAAGTCCTGTTCCGATTAGTTTGTTGTCGGTTTTCATATTGTTTCTAAAATTTTATTGTCGTCAAGTATTTTAAAAAATGGTTTCAGCATTTTTTCATATTCTTTTGTCAAAGAGTAAAAAATGGTTTGTGCTTCTCTTTCGGTTTCAATTAGTTTTCGGTCTTTTAGTTTTCGTAAGTGTTGAGAAATTGCCGAGATTGTCATACCAAGAATGTCACTGATGTCGCAAACACAAAGTCTTTTTTCTTCATAAAGCAGAAAGAGAATTTTCAGTCTTACATTGTTTCCAGCCAATTCAAGTCCGTTCGATAAATAGTCAAACGATCCGTTGAGTTCTGACACTCGGTCTTTGCAACGGTTTATTTGTTTAATGTCCGCTTGTTGTCGTATGCAAGAATTGTTGTCCATAGAGCAAAGATAGTTAATTTGTTTATTTAAGCAATTACTTAAATACAAAATATCAAAAAAGACCAGATTTGTCTGTCGGGTTGCGTCGTCATAGTCTTGTGACTAACGGTTTATGCCTAAAAGTATTGTTTTTATTGAATTAAAAATAAAAACCCTTGCCCATTTAAAAATGGTAAAAAAAAGAATCAATTAATCGAATCAGGAGTATTCTTTTGGAATTAATAAGTATTGTGAGCAGGGTAGCTAAAAGCTCCAGCAGTTTTCTTTTGACAATACTCCCATCTTCAGGATTCTGATCGGGCTAATATTTCTGCATGCACCAATTGGTAAAACGAGCTTTCATTCGATTAATATTTTTATCCTCTGTCATTTCTTCCGTTAGCAAGGATTCTTTTTTATTTCCACTAAAATACAGGATTCTGACTAACGTTTTCTATACACGTTTATAATCAAGTAGTTGAAAATCCGAGTTCTTCATTTTTAATTCAAATTTTAGCGATTTGGTTTTTAAAACAATGCCTTGAGGTAGAAAAAGCAAAAATAAACCAAAAAAAGGCCTACTTTAACACCTACAGAAAAGCCGTCTAAAATCTACTGAGTGGCTACTTTATCGACTTTGACTCCGCACCAGTTTCGCCGAACACATCGGGGCCTTCCGCTAGCAAAAAGCCGAAATGTCGGACCACCCAAAAGTAGATTGTGGTTAGGGTGATGCGGCATCCCGACTTTCTTCTACATTGCTAAATGTTTAGCGGCAGATTTAGTTCACTTCGAACTTTTTGTCTGTGTC
>JANOMP010000206.1:0-2495 GCA_031420365.1 Cytophagaceae bacterium | reverse complement strand
GTTTTAAGTGCCAATGCTAAAAAAAGACAATCATAGATAGGGTGATTTAGCTTGAACGAGATATCAATAGCTTTTTCTAATAGATCATCGTCAGGTTTAAAATCTGAAATATAGGTTAGTCCATTACTGAAATACTGTTTTACACTTTCCATAGGCAGGCCTTTTAAGAAATGCACTTTTCTTAACACATTTATGAGTTCAATTTTCAAGATAGTAGGTGCAATAAGTACATTCTGAGCAAGAAAAACTTTTTTTGCTTCATTTGGCTCAAATAAAATAGAAATAAGTACATTGGTGTCAATAACCATTATTTTCTATCTTCAGTTATCCATTCAAAAGGTATTTTGGGCAGTGGGCTTTTTTCATGTAATTGCCTTAGTTCCTCAAACGCATTCATTTTCCTTTCTTTCTCCTCCTCAACACTATTACGATTTTTAAGAAATATTTCCAAAGCATTTATGGCCTCTTGCGTCATAGACCGTTTTGAGGCTTTTGCCGAAGCTTTTAGACCTTCATATATTTCTTCAGGTAAATTCCTTAGCTGTATTGTATGCATAATGTATGTATTTTGTATGCAAATTACTGCATTTTTTTATATTCACAAAGTCTGCTTAAAGATTTTTAGCCATTTGCCGAAATTACTATGAAAATGAGGGAGAGATATTTAGAGTAAATTTTCGATTTCCTTTTTGATAGTATCGTAAATTCCGAAACCTTGAATGCTGAAAATTTGGTCAAGGTCAGAGAGGAGATTTTTTGATGTATAACCCTGTTCTTTGGCATTTAATATAGCGTTAATCTGTGCTATACTTGTTGAGCCTAACTTATGAGCGATTCCGTTTCTTTCCGAAGACAATGCCTCTAATTTATCTCCAATTCTATTATATAGCATCACAGAATCTTCTGAGAAATTTAGACAATTAAGCTTTACTAAAGCATTAAATAATATTTTAAATGCCACTCTATTGGGATTTTTGGTGTCAACAGAATATCCATTAGGCATTTTATTTCTCGCAATTTCCGAGATTAAAGATAAATCAATTCTATTTAAAGCTTTTTCCCATGAAGTCAATTTATCTTTATTCTCGGTTGTGATTTTTGTAAAATTGTCAACTTCATTCCCTACAATTTTTTTAATCTCGACCTTGAAAAGACTTTCATTAAGTGTATATGTTCGCCACAAAAACTCTGTATATCTTTGTTGATGATAATTAATTTTTGCTGCTAAATAAATATCTTTAAGTTTTTCAAAATCACCTTGAATATTTGCTTCAAGTTGATGATTTGGCAAGGCTTTAATATTTATTTCTATTAAATCATATTGAAGGTTTAGTTTTTTAGTAGCATATTGTGCTAAATGATAAACCTCCTTCTTTGTAACCAAACCTTTATCAATTGCCCCAAAATCATAATCTGCTAAATGTTTTATAATTTTTTGTTTATTTAGGCTGCTTAAAAACTTAGACGAAAAATCAAGTTCTTTAAAATCAGCACCTTCAGCTTTTTGGAGTTGCTTTACTTTAGCTCCAAAGCTTTCTATTAACCGCAAAGTTAGAGCTTGATTAATCTGGTCAATACCCCCTTGTGGATATAGAAAAACCTGCTTCACTTCATCAGGATATAATAATGACTCATTTATTCTTTTAAAATCATCGTATTGAAAACCTAAATCTGTTACATTATCAATGATAGCAAATTGGTGAATTTCGGTATTTACAAAGAAAAAATCTTCTTTTATCAATTTAGAAATTATATCAGCATAATATACGGAATCATTCTCCTTGTTTTGAAATTTTACCTTTTCGCTTTTAAATGCTTCTTCTTGGTCTGTGTAAACTAGCATGATAACATCAAGATTTACCTCTTTTTGTTTTAGGTATTCGAGTGCTGGTCTTACAATCGGAAAATCAATAATTGGGCGAAATAAACCATAATTATCGTCAATTATTTTTCCAGTTGTTCTGGGCGAAATCGTGTAGAAATCAGGAAATTCTTTACTTGGTTGTCTTACCTCAATTCTATCTGATGTCTTATTTTTTTTTTGGATAAAAAACTTTGAAAATCGTTCTTCTTTTTCTTCAATAACTTCAAAGTTATTTTCTTCAATTTTATGGAAAGGAATTTGAATTTCTCTTGTTCCAAGAGTGACAACTAAATAATTTTTCATTATTTTTATTTAAATCCTTTAAATTCTACCGCTACAATTGCACCATTTCCCCCAATATTATTTACTTGAACTTTAATAATTTGCCCAACTTGAATACCATTATAGTTTATTTTTCGAAACATATTAAGTTCTTGCCCATTTGCATAAAACTTTAAAGTGGCACTTTTGCCGCCTTCTACCTTAATGACTTCGGCATCTATTATTGACCCTTTCTTTAAATTTCCTTCAAACATCTTTGGTTTTCTAGCCTCTTCTGCAGCAATTCTTTCCACTTCCAATCGCTCGGCTTCAGCAATGGCAGTATCTATTGCTTTTTGCTCCGCTTGTT
>JANOMP010000205.1:0-2544 GCA_031420365.1 Cytophagaceae bacterium | reverse complement strand
ATAATAAATAAATTAGAAAAAAAATTATTTTTAATAAATAATATTTACATTTGATTTTAAAATTAAACAAAATCAAAATGAAAAATTTATTCTTCATCCTTTTCTGTTTTATTACTCAAGTGTCTTATTCTCAAATATCTACCATTTCTGCTACAGATGGCTCAATTCTGATAACACCTAGAGGTTTACTTGGAAATTCAAATACTAGTAATACTACAAGCAATGTAGCATTTGGGACTGATGCCCTGAAAAATAATACGACAGGATTTAACAATACTGCAAATGGGGTAAGTTCACTCTTCTTAAATACAACAGGATTTAACAATACTGCAAATGGGACTAATTCACTCCAATCAAATACAACAGGAAATAACAATACTGCCATTGGGCGTGCTTCTCTCCAATTAAATACAATAGGAAATAGCAATACTGCAATTGGGTATTATTCACTCCGAAACAATACATCAGGAAATAACAATACTGCAAATGGGTTAAATTCTCTCACCTCAAATACAACAGGTAGTAACAATACTGCAAATGGGTTAAATTCTCTCACCTCAAATACAACAGGGGGTGCCAATACAGCAAATGGGTATAATTCACTCCAAGCAAATACAACAGGATATTTCAATACTGCAAATGGGTATAATTCACTCTTCGCAAATACAATAGGATATAACAATACTGCAAATGGGTATTATTCACTCCAATCAAATACAGCAGGCACTGATAATACAGCAAATGGGGGTTATTCTCTCTACTCAAATACAACAGGAACTAACAATACTGCAAATGGAGTAAATTCTCTCTACTTAAATACAACAGGAATTAACAATGTAGCAAATGGGTTTCAATCACTTTACTCAAATACGACAGGAATTAACAATACTGCAAATGGGGCAAATTCACTCTACTTAAATACAACAGGAAATTTCAATACTGCAAATGGGGTTTCTTCACTCCTATCAAATACAATAGGAAATAACAATACTGCAAATGGGGTAAATTCACTCTACTTAAATACAACAGGAAGTAGCAATACTGCAAATGGGGTTTCTTCACTCCGATCAAATACAACAGGAAATAGCAATACTGCAAATGGGGTTAATTCTCTATTCGCAAATACAACAGGAATTAGCAATACTGCAAATGGAGCTGGTTCACTCCAATCAAATACAATAGGAATTAACAATACTGCAAATGGGGTGGCATCTCTCAGCTCAAATACGGCAGGCAATGATAATACAGCAAATGGGGCAAGTTCACTCCAATCAAATACAATAGGAATTAACAATACTGCAAATGGGGCTTATTCACTCTTCTCAAATATAACAGGAAATAACAATACTGCAAATGGGGTAAGTTCTCTAATCGCAAATACAACAGGAAGTAGCAATACTGCAAATGGGCAAAATTCACTCTACTCAAATACAACAGGGATTTCCAATACTGCAAATGGAGTAAGGTCTCTCTTCGCAAATACGACAGGCTATTACAATACTGCAAATGGAGAAAAGTCTCTCTCCTCAAATACATCAGGATATAGCAATACTGCAAATGGGTTTGAATCATTATTATCAAATACAACAGGAAATAACAACACTGCCATTGGGTTCTATGCAAATGTTTCAATTGGTACTTTGTCAAATGCCACAGCAATAGGTGCAAATGCAACCGTTAATGCTAGTAATAAAGTAAGAATAGGAAATGCAAGCGTTACAGTAATAGAAGGTCAAGTAGCATGGACTAATCCATCAGATAGAAGACTCAAGGAAAACATAAAGGCAAATAATTATTTAGGTTTAAATTTTATCAGTAAACTACAACCAGTTAGTTATAATTATATTTCAGATAAGACCAAAGTAAGGCATGATGGCTTTATAGCCCAAGATATTGAAACCATTCTTAAAGATCTTAATCTACATTTTAGCGGCTTAAAAAAGTCAAGTGATGGTATGTATTCCTTAGCTTATTCTGATTTTGTAATGCCAATGGTGAATGCAATAAAGGAGCAACAGAATACAATTTCTGAATTAGTAAATAAAACAACAGAATTGGTTAAAAAGAATGATAGTTACGAAAGTCAAATTCAAAAACTATCAAGTAAGAATGATAGCTATGAAAGTAAAATCCTTAAATTATCTAGTAAACTAGAGGAGATAGAAAAAAGATATCCGATTAGTAATTAAGGATTTACAGGATTTAGAGTGAAACCCTGAATTTTATAAAATTAATTAATGATTGCTGTTTACTGAATTTATTGTTAGCCTTACTTTTCAGCATCGGCTGACCGCAGGTATGCCTGTCCAATTGAAAAAAGCCGAATGTCGAGCCAACTGGAATGCCAGCTCAGCCAAAAACGAATCGGAGTGGCGTCCCACCAAAAAAAAATCCTGAAGGCCGTCCGCCATGAATTTTTAAACCCTAACTCCGCAACGTTTTACGCCGTCTAAGAAAATAAATAGCAAAAAAACCAACACAATGCTTGTTTTGTTGGTTTTTTTGTGGTAATTTTAGACAACCTAAATAGATTGCTTATGTATC
>JANOMP010000204.1:0-2378 GCA_031420365.1 Cytophagaceae bacterium | reverse complement strand
GAAGCCGACCGACCAAAATCCAGGATATTAATCATTAAAAAAAATAATGGGTATTGCAATACAGAAGTGTGGCTCAATATCTTTTTTTTAGTAATCACTCTTTGAGAATAATCAAATAGTCCTTTTTTTTGAAAATCGAATTTAAATAATTTTCTAAACAAGCATTTTTAACTTTATGAATTTTAAAATAACTTCCAAAACAAGCCTTTTGATGTTTTTTGTTTGCCAATTTTCTTATGGCCAAAAAAACTTTAAATACGACCTTGTTATTTATGGCGGCACTTCGGCTGGCATAGCTGCTGCCATTCAGGGGGCCAGAATGGGGAAGAATATAGTTCTGATTGAGCCAACAAAACGAATTGGCGGCCTAACCACGGGCGGATTAGGCCAAACCGATATTGGCAATAAACAAGCCATTGGCGGTATTTCACGAGAGTTCTACCAGAATGTAAAAAAGTATTATCAAAACCCCGAAAACTGGAAATTTCAGAAGCGAGAATCCTATCGTGATGGTGGGCAAACCAAAACTGGCCCTAACGAAGATGCGATGTGGACTTTTGAGCCATCGGCCGCGTTGAAAATAGTGAAAGAGATGCTGGGCAAAGAGAAAAACATAACCCTGGTGTATGAACAACGCCTCAACCGCAAGAATGGCGTGAAGAAATTGAAAGGAATTATCCAATCCATTCAGATGGAAAGCGGCCAAATTTATGTTGGCAAAATGTTTATTGATGCCACCTACGAAGGCGATTTAATGGCGGCCACAGGTGTTTCTTACACCATCGGCAGAGAGTCGAATGACAAATACGGCGAAAGTTTGAATGGGGTGCAAGCCAATGATACCAGTATGACCCTTCGCAAAGGACGGTCAGCCAATGGACTTAATCACAACTTTGTGGCGGGTGTTGATCCATACATCATCAAAGGAAATCCATCCAGTGGCCTGCTTCCATTCATAGAGCCTAACCATCCCCCCAAAGATGGCACGGGTGATGCACGGATTCAGGCGTATTGTTTCCGTATGTGTCTGACCGATTATGACGAGAATCGTATTCCGTTTGAGAAGCCCTCATCGTACCGTGAACAGGATTATGAACTTCTTTTTAGAAACTATGAAGCGGGCGAAAAGTCCGTTCCGTGGATTAATTCAACTATGCCCAATCGAAAATCGGATACCAATAACAGTAGAGGTTTTTCAACTGATTTTATCGGTCAAAACTACGCCTATCCCGAAGCCAGTTATGCCGAACGAAAGCGGATTTTTGACAACCACCGAAATTACCAAATTGGGCTGATGTGGTCCTTGGCCTATCACCCCAGAATCCCCGAATTTGTCAGAAATCAAGTCTCGAAATGGGGAATGAGTAAAGATGAATTTGAAGAAGGGCAAGGCTGGCAGTCGCAATTGTATGTGAGAGAGGCCCGTAGAATGGTGAGTAGCTACGTGATGACCCAACAGAATTGTGAAGGATTTACCGTTGCCGATGACCCCGTAGGATTGGCGGCCTACGGAATGGACTCGCACAATACACGACGATACGTAACCAAAGAAGGTTTTATAAGAAATGAAGGCAACGTTGAAGCCCACGTGAAAGGGCCGTTTGCGATAAGCTACCAATCAATCATTCCCAAAAAAGAGGAATGTCGCAACTTGCTGATTCCTGTTTGCCTGAGTGCTACGCACATTGCGTATGGTTCTATCCGTATGGAACCCGTGTTTATGGTTTTGGGGCAGTCGGCAGCTACAGCGGCAGTTTTAGCTATTGAAAATAAGGTTTCTCCACAACAATTACCTTATGAAATGCTTCGACAAGTAATGTTGAAAGATAAGCAGGTATTGGAGAATTGAGTGAGGTATGGTAAAATATAGAGCCAAGCTGCAACTGTCTATGTATAATGTGGCAAGTATTTATAAATCAGCCACCTCGAATGTAAAAGAAACATTGAAAAAATAAGAATTGCTTTTAGCCAGCTGCGCGAAGGATATTTCCTTCGTACCCAGGAATGCGGTCTTTTACCGCAGAAAATGGGATAATAAAATAAAACATTTTATAGTAAGATTAAAAAATAATTAAAAAATTAGGATATCAAATACAAGATTAAAGTAAGCCAAATTTTATGAATTTCCAGTAGCGGATTGGGGCGAGCCGTCTAGCCTTAGGGAACATGGGAATCATCCTGAAGAAATAGGTATAGAAAAGTTCTTTTGGATTAAAGAGAATCGGGCGACATCCCCCTACACTCATAGGAAGCCAAATAGTATCAAAGTCCAAATTTTTTAGGGAATTTTGGGTCAAAAGATTGGACTGCAAAGTACTTAACTTTGGTGTTAAACTAAATTATCATTTCATTGCTTTATGTATTTTTTTAGCCAAAAG
>JANOMP010000203.1:0-22914 GCA_031420365.1 Cytophagaceae bacterium | reverse complement strand
TTAATTTAAAAATTCATGGCGGACGGCCAGTCAGGATTTTTTTTTGTGAGTGTTTTTTTGTTACTTTTTTTCAAAAAAAAGTAAGGCTAACAACAAATTCAGTAAACAGCAATCATTAATTAAAGTTTATAAAATTCAGGGGTTCACTCTAAATCCTGTAAATCCAAACAAAGATAGAATAATTGTTATTAAAGTTAAAAAAATAAGGCAAAAATCAGGCATAAAGTTTTAATCTATACTGCTTTCTTCACCTAAATAAATTATTTTTGCAACAACATTACAATAATAATAGATTTTATAATGATTCATTTCTTTGGAAGCCAATCTAGTGTCGTTTTTGCAGTTCAAACTCAGGAAAAAATTTCTCTCGAAAATATTAAAAAATTACAATGGCTTTTTAATTGTTCTTTAGACCATCAATTCAATATTTTTAATAATAGTAAAGCTGAATTAAGTCAGACTTTTGTGGGTCCTCGTGCTGCTATGGTTACTCCCTGGAGCACAAATGCGGTTGAAATTACACAAAATATGGCTATTGAAGGTATCATTAGAATTGAGGAATTTAAAAAAGTTGAAAACGAATTCAAAAATTTTGACTCTATGCTTTTCCAAAAGTTCGATATTCTAAATCAAAATTTATTCACTATTGATGTTAAGCCCGAACCGATTTTAGAAATTAATGATATTGCCCTTTACAATAAAGAAGAAGGTCTGTCTTTGAGCACAGAAGAAGTCGAATATTTAGAAAATTTAGCAATAAAATTAAAAAGACAACTTACAGATTCCGAGGTTTTTGGGTTTTCACAAGTTAACTCAGAGCATTGTAGACATAAAATTTTTAATGGAACTTTTGTCATTGATGGCAAAGCACAAGAAAGCTCGCTTTTTAAACTAATAAAGAAAACCTCTCTAGAAAATCCAAACGATATTGTTTCTGCATACACAGACAATGTCGCCTTTATTAAAGGGCCAAGAGTAGTGCAATTTGCTCCTTTAAGTGCTGATAAACCAGATTATTATTTCGAAAAATCATTTGATTCTGTAATTTCATTAAAGGCTGAAACTCATAATTTCCCTACTACTGTTGAACCTTTTAATGGTGCTGCAACTGGATCTGGTGGTGAAATTAGAGACAGGCTTGCTGGAGGCCAAGGTTCTTTGCCATTGGCTGGTACCGCAGTATATATGACTTCCTATTCCCGATTAGAAGAAGGCAGACTTTGGGAAAATGGAATGGAAGAAAGACCTTGGTTATATCAAACCCCCATGGATATTTTGATAAAAGCTTCCAATGGGGCCTCAGATTTTGGAAACAAATTTGGCCAACCACTTATTGCTGGTTCAGTTTTTACTTTTGAACATGAAGAAAATAGTAGGAAGTTAGGGTTTGATAAAGTAATTATGTTGGCAGGTGGAATTGGTTACGGAAAAGAAAGTCAAGCTATAAAACAAAAGCCATCGGTAGGGGACAAAGTTGTAATTTTGGGTGGTGAAAATTATCGGATTGGAATGGGTGGTGCGGCCGTTTCATCGGCTGATACTGGGGCTTTGGGAGCGGGAATTGAATTAAATGCTGTGCAAAGATCAAATCCTGAAATGCAAAAAAGGGTTGCAAACGCAATCAGAGGATTAGTAGAAAGTGATAACAATCCAATTGTTTCAATTCATGACCATGGAGCTGGGGGACATTTAAATTGTCTTTCGGAATTGGTAGAAGAAACTGGTGGCTTAATTGATTTAGATAAACTTCCTATTGGAGATCCAACTCTTTCGGCTAAAGAAATAATTGGAAATGAGTCTCAGGAAAGGATGGGCTTAGTAATTAGTGATAGTGGAATGGCCATCTTAAAGAGAATTGCCGACCGTGAACGGTCTCCAATGTATGAGGTTGGTGAAATTACAGGAAGTCATAGATTTACTTTTGCCTCAAAGTCAACAGGACTAAAGCCAATGGATTTTGCCATTGAAGATATGTTTGGTAGTTCTCCTAAATTCATAATGGAAGATAAAAAAATAGAAAGATTATATTCAGAAATCACCTATTCGACCAAAAACATTTCTGAATATTTAAATCAAGTGCTTAAATTGGAGGCAGTTGCATGTAAAGACTGGTTAACAAACAAGGTGGATCGATGTGTTGGAGGACGAGTAGCGAAGCAACAATGTACAGGGTCTTTACAATTGCCACTCAATAATGTTGGTGTTATGGCTTTGGATTTTACGGGAAAAGAAGGTATTGCAACCTCTATTGGTCATTCCCCGGTATCTGCATTGATAGATCCAACTTCAGCTTCAAGAACTGCTATCGGTGAAGCATTATCAAATATTGTTTTTGCTCCATTAAAGGAAGGTTTGAAATCGGTTTCCCTATCTGCAAATTGGATGTGGGCTTGTAAAAATGAAGGGGAAGATGCTCGTTTATTTGAAGCAGTTAAAGCATGTTCTGACTTTGCAATTGAATTAGGCATCAACATTCCTACAGGGAAAGATTCACTTTCCATGAAGCAAAAGTATCCAAATTGCGAAGTTATTGCTCCTGGAACAGTTATCATTTCAGCAGGAGGAAATTGTTCTGATATTAGGAAAGTAGTCGAACCAGTCTTGAAAATAGATGGGGGTAATATTTATTATATAAATCTTTCACAAGACTCGTTTAAATTGGGCGGTAGTTCATTTGGACAGATGCTAAATAAAATAGGTTCAGAGGTGCCAACAATTGTAAATGCTGATTATTTTAAAAGAGCATTTGATGTTTTTCAATACTTAATAAAAGCTGATAAAATCCAAGCAGGACATGATGTTGGTAGTGGGGGTTTAATTACCACATTATTAGAAATGTGTTTTGCAGAGATAGATTTAGCAGCAGATTTTGATTTAAGTGTTTTAAATGAAAGTGATTCCGTAAAATGCTTATTCAACGAAAATATTGGTATTGTTTTTCAAGCTGATAACGAAGTTGAATTAATTTTTTCTAAAAAAGACATTGAGATATTTCAGATTGGTAAAGTTGTTAAAGGAGATTGTCTAAAAATTAAAAATAATTTAGACAATTTTAAGTTCACGATTTCAGAATTAAGAGACACGTGGTATGAAACTTCTTTCTTACTAGATAGTAGACAAACAAAAAATGGGCTCGCTAAAGAACGCTACAAAAATTATAAAAAACAACCATTAAAATATACTTTTCCTACACACTTTGATGGTAAAATGCCAAAAATTGACTCCGCAAAACCTAGGCCAAAAGCTGCAATAATTAGAGAAAAGGGGAGTAATTCTGAAAGAGAAATGGCAAATGCAATGTATTTGGCAGGCTTTGATGTAAAAGATGTGCACATGACAGATTTAATAACTGGCCGTGAAACTTTAGAAGATATTCAATTTATTGGGGCAGTTGGAGGGTTTTCAAATTCTGACGTGTTAGGTTCCGCTAAAGGTTGGGCTGGGGCATTTATATATAATGAAAAAGCAAATAGTGCCTTGAATAATTTCTTTAAAAGAAAAGATACACTTTCTGTCGGTATTTGCAACGGATGTCAACTTTGGATGGAACTTGAATTGATAAATCCTGAACATCAAGAGCATGGTAAATTAATTCATAATTCCTCAAACAAGCATGAAAGTATTTTTACTTCAGTTAAGGTTCAGAAAAATAATTCGGTTATGCTTTCAACTTTAGAAGGTGCTATATTAGGAGTTTGGGTGTCACATGGAGAAGGAAAATTTAAATTGCCCTATGCTGAAGATAAATACAACATAATAGCTAAGTACGGTTATGAAGCTTATCCTGCCAATCCAAATGGTTCAGATTATAATACAGCAATGATGTGTGATGAAAGTGGTCGTCATTTAGTTATGATGCCCCATATAGAAAGATCAACTTTTGCGTGGAACTGGGCGCACTACCCTGAAAAAAATAAAAATGATGAAGTTTCTCCTTGGTTAGAGGCTTTTGTGAATGCAAGGATTTGGGTTGAATCGAAAAAATAATTTGCATTATTAAAGTCCAAATAGAAATTATCATTTAATTGCACAAAAAAAAGCCCTTTGTTTTTATATCAAAGGGCTTTTTTTCTATATTTTGAAATTTAAAATTTTGCTGTCTTAACAGTTTTAATAATTCTTGCTGCTACTTTATAAGGATCAGCTGCTGAGTTTGGACGACGATCTTCTAACCATCCTTTCCATCCTTTTTGAACTGCTGCTATTGGAATACGAATTGAAGCCCCACGATCTGAAACTCCATAAGAGAATTGATCAATAGATTGCGTTTCGTGCTTTCCAGTTAATCGCAAATGATTATCAGCACCATAAACTGCGATATGTTCTTTAACAAATGGAGCAAATGCTTGACAAATAATATCATAAATATTTTTGTCGCCAGCTGTTCTTAATGCAGTATTTGAAAAGTTTGCATGCATTCCAGAACCATTCCAATCGGTATCGCCAAGAGGTTTACAGTGATAATTTACCCAAACACCATATTTCTCACAAGTTCTTTCCAATAAATATCTAGCCATCCAAATTTCGTCACCCGCTTGTTTTGCTCCTTTTGCAAAGCATTGAAACTCCCATTGTCCTGCGGCAACCTCTGCATTGACGCCTTCAACATTTAATCCGGCTTGTAAACAAAACTCTAAATGCTCTTCAATTATATTTCTTCCGTAAGCATTTCTTGCACCAACAGAGCAATAGTAAGGACCTTGCGGGCGAGGATATCCATTTGAAGGGAAACCAAGGGGTAAGTTAGATTCTGTATCGTATAAAAAATATTCTTGCTCAAATCCAAACCAGAAATCGTTGTCATCATCTTCAATGGTAGCACGACCATTGGACTCGTGAGCTGCTCCTGTAGAATCAAGAACCTCGCACATTACTAAATAAGAAGGTGTGCCTAATAATGAACGCTCAGGATCCTTACAAATATAAACAGGCTTAAGTTGACAATCAGAAGAGCCACCAGGTGCTTGTTCGGTTGACGATCCATCAAATGACCACATATCACAGTCTTCTAATTTACCCGAAAAGTCGGTTTCAATTTTTGTTTTGCTTCTTAGGCTTTGGGTTGGTTTGTAACCATCAAGCCAAATGTACTCTAATTTTGCCTTTGCCATCTTTGTAATAAATTTATAATGATTCGGTTTTGTACTAAAAATTATGTTACAAATATATAAGCATTGCCCAAATTTAATTTCTGTTTTAAAAGAAAAGTATAGTTTTTATTTTAAAATGTTTGAAAAATACAATAAATTATAGAAATATTAAGATTTGAATATTTACTTAGTATCAGTTTTTGCTTTCTTTGTAAAATATATTGATTTTATGAAGAAATAAGGTTTGATTTTATAGAGTTTTTTGAAGAAAAAAGAATAATTCTATTATTTTACCTAATACTTACAGCCAATTTGACTAGAAAGTATAAATTCAAGTAATTGCATTATTCCAATATTTTAAATTTACTAATTTTAAAATGATGAATTGCAATATTTCTATGTCTAAAATGTTTGTCATTTTAATTATGAAATAGATTTAAATTACAAATAGAATAAAGTAAAATAAATATTGCTAAATATAAAGTCTATTTATCTGGTAAAATCAATTGAATTTAATCGAAATTTGCATAGAATTTGAAAATAATAAGCACAGTATTATTATTCAAATTATCTATTCAAATAGTCTTGAAAGCTTTTTTGAAGTAAAGTCTTTCCTTCGTTTAAGTCTTCATTGGTTATTTTGCCATTTTGATAAATTGGAATTTTTCCAATATTATCAAACACTATTTGTTTATTTGGCTTTACAAACCCAAAGCCATCATTAAATACAAAATATGCCCAAGGCTTTGTATCTTTAATAAACAAATCTTTGCTCCATTCAAATGCCTTAGAATCTATATTAAGCTGGCCTAAAATGCTCGCTGCTAAATCAACTTGAGATCCAATTGTACTGTAAATTTTATTCGATTTTATGGCTCCTCCTGTCCATAGCATTGGAATTTTAAAATCATCTATTTTTTTTCCAGTTTCAGGCAACCTACTCCCATGATCTGCTACAATAACTATTAGCGTATTGTTCCACCAAGCTTCTTTTTTTGCTTTTTCAATGAAATTGCCCAAACACTCATCCGTGTAATTTAGTGAGTTAAAAAATAAATCTTCTGATTTATCTCCCATAATCTTTTGTGGTTTTGTAGTCTCAAAAGGCTCATGGCTTGATAAGGTAAGTAAAGTAGTAAAAAATGGTTTTGAAGAACTTTCCTTATGATCTGCAATTACTTTATTGAACAAATACTCATCATGGACTCCCCATTTGGAAGTAAACAACTCCTCTGGGTAATCATTCTTATCAACTATTTTATCAAAATTTGAGCTAAATAGATATGATTTTATATTTGCAAAATCGGTATCACCACCGTAATAAAATCGTGTAGAATATCCATTTTTACTTAAGTCTTTGGTTATAACTGGCAAGGAAGAAGACTTAATTGGTTCTTTAATAATTGATTCGGTGGGTTGGGCAGGATAACCACTTAAAATGCTCGTTAAAGCTTTATCGGTTCGGTCTGCCATTGCGTAAAAGTCAGAAAAATATATTCCTTCTTTTTTTAAATTATTAAAATAGGGTGTTATAACTTCTCCATTATGAGATTTGTCAATAATTTTGCCCGTAAAGCTTTCCCATACAATTATTAAAACATTTGGTTTGGTTTTTAACTCTTTCAAAACATATTCTCTTTCCAATTTTGATTCGTAAAGATTTTTAAAATTTTTGTCAATAATTTCTTTTGGTAAATAAGTGTATGGATTGACTTTATTAGAGGTTCGGTGAATTAAAGAACCAAAGAAATTCCAAGTTGCATTTATGGCTGAAATATTAGCAAAATTATTTTTGGAAAAATAAACCGTGCTATGGTTCATTGGGGCAATGCTAAAGCCACCTCTTATGGGAATTAACAAAAGTGTGCTTATTAGAATACCATAAATCACAAAAGGGAAATTTTTAATGAATTTCCAGTTATCAATTTTGTTGGCTATGATTCTATAAACTATATATGTGGAAACTATTATTAGTAAAATAAAACTAATAAATAAGGGAATTACTGGAGAATTTTTTATAGATGCCCAGGCTTCCTTAGGGCTTTTTAAATAATTTAATGGGGTGGCATCCAGGCGGAAAGACCATATATTATATACCTCTAAGTCTACTACAATTATTAAAGTTACTATAAAAACCATCAATACAGTATAGGAGAATATTGTATTTTGAAAAATACTTTTTTTAATAAAATTTGAAAAACTTACCCACAAAAAAGGGAAGAGAGATAAATATCCAGACATGGAAAGGTCCATTCGAAAGCCATTCCAAAAAATCCCAAAAACAGTTTCTAAAGTGAGATCTTTGGAGTCTTCAATATGATAGGATAAGAAGATTATTCTGGCAACTAAAAAATATATAGCCCAAAAGGCAAAATATATTAACATAAATCTAATTCTGTCTCTCATTAAATTTCCTTATTTTTCATAAAAAGAAAAAACTAATACGTAATTTGCCACAAATATAAAAAGTACAACGCATATTATTTCAATTATGTCAGAACTTAGATGGAAAGCTATTGATACGGCTCAAAACCGTGTCATTCCCAAAATTTCAATTCCAGAAGGAAAAGTTACCGATTTTTATGGTTCCCATGCGTTCACTGATGATGCCATGAAAACACTTTTGTCACCCGATGCATATAAAAAAGTAAGTAATGCTATTAAAAGTGGTGAAAATATTGAAGGAAATGTAGCAGATGAAGTGGCATCTGCTATGAAATCATGGGCAATATCAAAAGGAGCAACTCATTATTCTCATTGGTTTCAACCTCTTACAGGCGGTACTGCAGAAAAACACGACGCTTTTTTTGACATTTCATTTGATGGCCAAGCCATTGAAAAATTTAAAGGGAGTGCTTTAGTACAACAAGAGTCGGATGCATCTTCTTTGCCCCACGGAGGTATTAGAGGAACATTTGAAGCAAGAGGGTATACTGCGTGGGATCCAAATTCCCCTGCATTTATTATGTTTAATAGTACGGGAACTGGAACGCTTTGTATCCCCTCAATTTATCTTTCATACACAGGAGAATTGCTAGACGCAAAAACCCCACTATTAAATTCTATAACAATTTTAGATAAGGCCGCTACTAGCGTAGCAAATATTTTTGATAGAAATGTTGAAAAAGTAACTGCTACATGCGGTATAGAGCAAGAATATTTTGTTGTTGATAAAGCTTTATTTAATTCAAGGCCTGACTTGATTATGTGTGGAAGAACTGTTTTTGGTCATTCTCCTGCCAAAGGTCAGCAATTAGAAGATCATTATTTTGGTTCAATTCCACCGAGGATAAATGCTTTCATGGTGGATTTTGAAATTGAAGCTTTAAAAATTGGAATCCCAGTTAGAACTCGTCATAATGAAGTGGCTCCCGGACAATTTGAAGTGGCTCCCACTTTTGAAGAAATAAATCTGGCTTGTGATCATAATATTTTGTTGATGGATATTATGAAAAAAACAGCTAAAAAACATAATTTTGAAGTTCTTTTTCATGAAAAACCTTTTGCTGGGATAAATGGAAGTGGAAAACACAATAACTGGTCTATTTCTACTGACACAGGAGTAAATTTATTAGCTCCAAGCACAAAACCAAAGGAGAGTTTAAGATTTGTAACATTCCTAATTAATATAATTAAGGCTGTACATGATAATGCGGATATGCTTCGAGCAACTGTAGCTACTGCAGGAAATGAACATCGATTAGGTGCAAACGAAGCACCACCAGCAATTATCTCTATTTTCTTAGGCACTCAAATGACAAAAGTGTTGGAAGATATTGAACATAAAGAGATTTTAGAGATTGAAAAAGGTGAGAATGCCTATATAAAATTGGGTTTAAATAGGATTCCATCCATACTTTTAGATAATACAGATAGGAATAGAACTTCCCCTTTTGCATTCACTGGTAATAAATTCGAATTTAGAGCGGTGGGTAGTACTGCTAATTCTGCCACTCCAATGATGGTTTTAAATACAATAGTAGCAAAACAATTAGAGAGTTTCAGAAAAGAATATGATGAGGAACGAGAAAGAGATCCTTCAAAAAAGGAAGGGATAATACTGAAAATTTTAAAAAGGTATATTAAAGAATCAAAGAATATTCTTTTTGAAGGAAATGGCTATTCCAAAGAGTGGGCCGAAGAAGCGAAAAATCGAGGGTTGTCAAATATCAACGAAGTTCCTGAAGCCCTAAAATCTTATATTTCTAAAAAGACTATCGATCTTTTTGAATCTGCTGGTGTGTTAACGCAACGAGAGCTTCACTCTCGATATGAAATTAGACTAGAAAACTATATAAAGAAAATTCAGATTGAATCTAGAGTAATTGGAGATTTAGCTCAAAATCATGTAGTTTCTACAGCTATTAAATATCAAACTAGGCTTGTACAAACAGCGAAATCTTTAACTGAAATGGATATGAAAATCGAAGCCGAGCCTATTATTAAAATAATAAAGGATATTTCTAAGCATGTTAAAATAATTTCTGAACAAGTGGAAGAAATGACGGAAGTGCGTAAGAAGGCCAATAACACGGAAAGGATAGAAGAAAGAGCCACTATTTATTCAAAAGAAGTAAAGTCCTTTTTTGAGGTAATTAGAAGAGAAGTAGATAAATTAGAATTAATTATTGACGATGAAGACTGGCCATTAACAAAGTACAGAGAATTATTATATATCAGATAAATAAAATTAGAATGAATCCAGGATTTGAGAAGGAAGAAATAGAAAAGTTAAAAAGCGAATGTATTGAGGAAGGTCAAAACTTCGTTTTTGTAGAAGATGAGGGCGATTTTGAAGATGATGGTGATTTCGTGCATTTTCAGTTCGTAGGTATGTATGAAGGCAAAGAGGTTATATATGATACAATTCTGAGCACTTTGGCTTTACATCATAGTAGTATAGTTTTTGAGGAAGCAGAAAAAAAAGTAATGAAAATTATTAAAGACTATATTCCTTTTGAAGAAAGAGACGAGAATGCTGAGGTAAGTGAGGAAGCCGAAGAAATGTTGGAGGAATTTATTGAAGAAATGGAAGATGAGGAAACAATCAAGGTTGCGGAATTGATGGAAGTTGACCCTGCTTTTGAATTTGGCATAGGATTGGAGGTAGCATTGAATGTAGAAGAAATCACCTTAGAAGTGATAGCTAAATTTATTGCTGATTTTAATAATGATACTTTACAATTAGATAAGACCTTGTATAGTTTTAAAAATGAATCAGAAGATTGATTTCTTATTTTTCGGTTCTGAAATAAAAAGTACGTCATCTTTAGATCCAATAGATTCCGTACACTGTGTACGTGTTTTAAGAAAATTGAAAGGAGACATAATTCATGTAACAGATGGACTTGGGACACTATTTGTTTGCGAGATAGTCTCTGATAACCCAAAAAATTGCAAAATTCGAATCATTGAAGAAATTCATAATTATAATCCAAATAATCGAAAAATTCATTTGGCAATTTGTCCCACAAAAAGTGGGGATAGGATAGAATATTTTGTTGAAAAAAGCGTTGAAATAGGCATTTCTAGTATACAGTTTGTCTTTTCTCAAAATACATATCCTAAAAAGGTAAATATGGAAAGAATGAACAAAATTGCTATTTCCGCAATGAAACAAAGCGTAAAAACATACAAGCCTTTAATTTTTGAGCCTTTAAAGTTTGAAAAATTTATTTCTAATTCAAAAAATATAAGCTCAAAATTTATTGCTCATCTAGACTTAGATGCTAAAAATCTAACATCTTTTAAAATGGAAGATGAAGTTTTGATGCTAATTGGTCCTGAAGGTGATTTTACAAAAGAAGAAATTCAAATAGCCAAAAACAATGATTTTGAAGCTATTTATATGGGAAAATCCAGACTTAGAACCGAAACTGCGGGTATTGTAGCTGTAAGTTTATTAAATTTATTATCATAATGAAAAAATTATTTTTTTTATTTTTTTTTATTTTTTCAAATTGTACTTTTTCACAAATCTATACTTTGAAAATTGCAAAGTTAAAATATAATGGGGGAGGAGATTGGTATGCTAATAAGACTTCTTTACCTAATCTTATAAACTTTTGCAATAAAAACCTTAAAACCAATATTTTTCCGGATGAAGATATCATTGAACCGGGAGATCAGAAAATATTTCAATACCCGTTTATTCACATGACAGGTCATGGAAACGTACTTTTTTCAGATGCTGAGGCCAAAAATTTAAGAAAATACCTCTTGGCTGGTGGTTTTTTGCATATTGATGATAATTATGGAATGAATAAATTTGTTCGAAGGGAAATGAAAAAAGTATTTCCCGAACATGAGTTTATAGAATTGCCTTTTTCGCACCTTATTTATCATCAAAAATTTCAATTCTCTAAGGGTTTGCCTAAAATTCATGAACATGACAATTTACCTCCTCAAGGTTACGGTATTATTCATGAAGGAAAACTGGTTTGCTTTTTTTCCTACGAATGTGACTTAGGAAATGGTTGGGAAGATCAGGTTATTTATAATGATTCAGAAAGCACTAGGCAAGAGGCTCTAAAAATGGGAGCAAATTTGGTGCAATTCGCTTTTACAAGCTTCTAATAAATTTCCTTCAATATGACTCTACCCAGCGAGGGCCTGAAATGAGACATTTCGTAATAATTGCTAATGTCGTTGGTGTATTTGTTTTTTCCAGAATAATCAAATACGTTTTCATTGCCAAAGTATATTTTTAAAATTTCCAGTTCAATAGTATTGGTAGCTCTTTGGTCATATAAAGGGGCAATTATTATTTTATATAAAGTCCGATCTTTTTTAAACGTTTCAACTATATATTTTATATTTTCAATTTCCTGTTGGTCTAAATTTATGCCATGCATTTCTGGATTTTTAAATCTATTTTTAAATCCATTGGAAGCATAATATGAACTCGAATCTTTTTTGATAAGAGCAATATTTTCTGGAAACAAGAAATCATTGTAAGTATCGGTATAAAAATATTTAAATTTAAAGAAATCGTCCATATAAGGTTTGAATTTCTTTGTGAATTTTAAATCAAGAAATGAAATAAAATACTGTTTTTTGAAAAATGCTTTAAAGAATTTTAATTGGTAATCAAAATAATTTGTTGAATCTGTCCATCGATAATCTTTTAAATGTACCAAAGATTCTGTTTCGTCAAAAGAATTTAAAAATGTATCGTTGTCAATTACAATAATGGCATTTTGTATGTTGTTTCCTTGTTTTTTTATAAATGAAACTTTTCCAGCAATGCCTCCTATATTATCATTGAAAGCATCAAAATGGTATGGGTGAGGATCATTAATGTATTTTGACCAATCATGCGTCAAAAAAGCACTGGAGCGAGAACTCCCAAAAATGAACGATTTAAAATGATATTTCGGGTTATTTCTAACAAAAACTTCTGTACTCATTCTATTTCGATTGTAAGTTTTAAGAAAATTACTTCCATACGTTTCATAACTTTTTAAAACATGGAAAGGGTCAAAAACAAAATATAAACCAACCATTATAAGCAGGGGAATACTAAAAAAGAACAGTTTTTTTATGAATATTTTAAATGAATTGTTCATGGTTTAAATAGAATGAAAACTAATAGTGTCATATTAAAATTTATATTCTTATTATTTGAGTTAAATACATATAAATTACTTTTTATTATATTTTTTAAGGCTTTAAAATTTCTAAATCCTACCATATAAGCCTAAAAGTTTTTTCAAAATTGAAAATAAATAAATTGCACTTCGCCAAAATATCCAAATGAAATTATGAAAAATAATAGGAAATAATATATTCCCCATCTTTGCCATCTAGGAAGTTTTTCTACCCAACTTCCTAAATCTTTCTTTCCTTGCATCCATTGAACAATCTCTAATATTAGTATTCCAATAAGTACGGTTAGAAGCTCTTTTATTCCTATCATTTTAATGACTTCAGTAAAAGAATGACTACTAGAAGAAAACAGATTAGAAATCACATATTTAGCATCCTTAAATGTTTTGGCCCTAAAAAATATCCAAGCAAATACTACGAGTGTTATGGTAATAATTACATGAATGGCCTTAACTATTTTACTGTTTTTAAAAATTCCAAAAACCTTGTTTTGAAGGCCTGCTGAAAGTTGGCCTATAATTAAATAAATGCCATGTAAAGCTCCCCAAATTACGTAATTCCAACTTGCTCCATGCCAAAGTCCGCTCATCATAAAGACAAAAAAGAGGTTAAAATATTGTCTTATTTTGGGTACTCTATTTCCTCCCAAAGGAATATATAAATAGTCTCTAAACCACGAGGATAGCGAAATATGCCATCTCTTCCAAAATTCTGATATACTTTTAGAAATATAAGGTCTATCAAAATTCTTCATTAAATTAAAACCCATCGCTCGAGCCGAACCTAGTGCAATATCTGAATATCCAGAAAAGTCGCAATAGATTTGAATCGAGAAAAACAAAGTAGCCACTACCAAAGGCAATCCTTGGTAATTGCTTGGGTGGTCATAAACTCGATTTACGAAAACACTTAAATTATCTGCTATAATTACCTTCTTGAACATTCCCCAAAGCATCAATCTTATGCCTGATTTAACATTATTATAGTTAAAATCATGTTTTTCGTAAAACTGATGCAATATATTTTGTGGTCTTTCTATTGGGCCAGCCACCAATTGAGGATAAAACATTACGTAAAGTGCATAAATTCCAAAATTTCTTTCCACTTTTTGGTTTCCTCTATAAACTTCTATTGTATAGCTCATGGCTTGAAAAGTATGAAAAGATAAACCAATTGGTAATACAAAATGCCAAAGGGGGTTGTAAGCTGTCTGATTTATTTTATAGGATACTGCGTTAAAGTTGTCAATAATGAAATAATAGTACTTGAAAAGTGCTAAAACGCCAATATTTGCAACTAAGCTAATTATTAATGCCCATTTTTTCTTTTTACCGGAAGATTTAGAAATCCAAATGCCTGCAAAATAATCAATTATAATTGTGAAAAGTAAAATGAAAATATATTCCCACTTGAAAAAACTGTAAAAAAAACAGCTGGAAATTAGTAGCAAACACCATCTAAATTTGTGGGGAACCACAAAATAAAGTAGTGTTACGAAAGGGAAAAAAAGTAAAAACTCAAAAGAATTAAAAAGCATTTCTTACAGGTCTCTTTGCGCATTAAATTTTTCTAAATAATCTGATACTTTCTTTAAAAACAAACCTCCTAAAGAACCATCAACCACACGATGATCATACGAATGAGATATAACCATTTTTTGTCGTATTCCAATGAAATCTCCCTCCTCAGTTTCAATTACAGATGGCATCTTTCTAATTACCCCAAAAGCCATTATTGCCACTTGGGGTTGAAGAATAATTGGTGTTCCAGAAAGATTTCCAAATGATCCAATATTGGTAACAGTATAGCTTCCACCTATTAATTCTTCTGGCCTAAGTTGATTGTTTCTTGCTCTTTTGGCAAGATCGTTTACTTTAATTGCAAGTTCAGATAAAGTATATTGGTCTGCTTTATGAATGACAGGGACGATTAAATTCCCGTTTGGTAATGCTACCGCCATCCCAATATTAATGTCTTTTTTGTAAATAATTGATTCTTTATCTACTTGGATGTTAATTCCAGGAAAGTCCTTAATTGCTTTTATTACAGCCTCAATTAGTAAAGGAGTAAAAGTTAGGTTTTCATTATGTTTTACTTTAAAATTATCTTTTACTCTACTTCTCCAATTCACTAATTCGGTCATGTCTGTTTCTATAAATGACGTGACATGGGGAGCAATTTTTTTGGATTCTACCATTCTTTGAGCAATCATTTTTCTCATACGATCCATTTCTATTACTTGATCGTTATTAGAAATTGTTGTGGCTGGTAGTCCTGTTTCTGGATTATTATTTTTGTTGGAAATATATTCTAAAATATTGTCTTTGGTTACTCTATTTTCGAGCCCTGTTCCTGATATTTTTTCTAATTCATTTGGAGAAATATTCTCTTTTTTAGCTATATTTAATACTAATGGCGAATAAAAGCGAATGCCATTGGAATTGGTTTTTTCTAAAGAAATTTTAGCCATTTCTATTGATTTTTCAATTTTTTTTAAACTCGTACCAGAACTTGCTATCTGATCAATTATTTTTTTAATCTCATTCTCAGTAGAAATTTCAAATATTGGTTTACCAATAATGGCAGTTTGTCCTTCCTCAACAAGAAATTTCGTGACTACACCCGCATGGCTTGAGCCAATTTCAGTATCAATTTTATCAGTGGCAACTTCTAAAATCAAATCATCAATTTCTACACGATCCCCCTCTTTGATTAACCATTTTAAAACCGTACACTCGAAAATACTTTCGCCCATTGTCGGCATTAATATTTCAATTTTAGCCATTTTATAACTTAGTCTAATGTTTCAATAATAAATCTTCTAAGTAAATTCAACGCCGCAACACCAGAATATTGAATATTTACAGTTCTTTGATTGCCTAAAGTAAGTTTTCTAGCCTCAGTTTTTTTTCCATCACTTACTGCTAGCCAAACTGTTCCTACTGGCTTGTCTATTGTACCACCGTCTGGGCCTGCAATCCCAGTGGTTGCTATTCCATAAGTAGAATTCAAAACTTTTCTTACCCCTTCTGCCATTTCTTTAACGGTTTGCTCGCTTACTGCACCAAAATTAGTTAATGTTTCTTGTTTTACATTCAAAACATTCATTTTTGCTTCATTAGAATAGCTGACTACCCCTCCTAGAAAATAGGAAGAGCTTCCTGGAATTGAAGTAATTAAATTCGAAATATACCCGCCTGTACAGCTTTCGGCCACACTAAGTGTTTCATTATTAGCATTTAAAAGAGATCCTATTACTTGTTCCAAATCTTCGTTTTCTAAACTGAAAATCGCATCACCTAAAAGAGGTAGAATTTTTTCAACTTCTTGATTTATTTCTTTTTTTAATACTACTTTTGATTCACCCAAACCAGAAAGCCTTAACTTTACCTGTCCAAAACTAGGCAAATAAGCTAATTTTATATGAGAAGGCAGTTGGTCCTCCCAAGCCGCTATTTTTTCCGCTAAAAAAGATTCACCTATTCCAATAGTTCTAATAATTTGGTGTTCTATTATTGGTGTTTGAAAATAATTAATTAGTCGTGGAATTACTTCGTGCTCCATTAAGTATTTCATCTCATTGGGCACTCCAGGCATTGAAACTATAATTTTCCCATCTTTTTCAAACCACATTCCTGGAGCAGTGCCTGTGGCATTATGTAAATAATTAGCGGTTGAAGGAATAAAGGCTTGTTGTCTATTAATGTCAGTAAAAGGCCTACCTCTTTTTTCAAAAAAGTCTTTAATAAAAGCTTCGGCATGTTCATTAATAACAAGCGTGTCATTAAAAAAGTCTGCTAAAGTAGTTTTTGTAATATCATCTTTTGTAGGGCCTAAACCGCCAGTTATTAATACTACATTTGCTCGTAGAAGGCTTTCGTTTAGTATTTGCAAAATTTCAGATTTGCTATCTCCTATCGAGGTTTTTCTTATTGTTTTTATACCTATTTTATCAATTTCAGCACTTATCCATTGGGTATTTGTATCGGTAATCTGTCCGTATAATATTTCGTCTCCTATAGTAATTACCTCTGCGTATATGATTTGCATCAAAAAAAAATTTGGTTTGAAAGTGAATTTTGAAGTACTTTTACGTTATATTAAAAAACTGTTCGAAGTTCTTTATTTATTCGGACATTTCCAATAAAATAAAAATTTTATGATCAAAGGTAACCTAGTTTTAGTATTGATTTTTTCTGTCGTTTTAACCTCTTGTGGGCAAAAATTTAATTTAGGTAAAATTTTAAACTCCATTCCTAAGAATGCTCCATTGTCTGAAGAAGAGGTAGGAGAAGGATTAAAAGAGGCTTTAAGTGTGGGCATAAATTTGGGCGCAGATAAGGCCTCAGCCCTAGATGGTTATTTGAATAATCCAAAAATAAGAATTCCTTTTCCACCAGAAGTACAAAAAATTGAAACTACTTTAAGAGGAATTGGACTAGGAGGTGAAGTGGATAAATTCATTACTGCTTTAAATAGAGGAGCAGAAGAAGCTGCAAGAGAAGCAAAACCAATCTTTATTACTGCCATTAAGCAATTATCGATTAAAGAGGCATTTAGTATTTTAAGAGGAGAAAAAGACGCAGCAACTCAATTTTTAAAAAGAACCACAAGTACGCAGTTAATGCAGGCATTTGAGCCTTCTGTTGTGAAATCGCTTGAAAAAACCAATGCTACCAAATATTATTCAGATTTGGCAGGAACGTACAATAAGATTCCTTTTGTAACTAAAATAAATCCTGATTTAAAAGGCTATGCTACTCAAAAAGCAATCGATGGTTTATTTATTTTAGTTGCGGAAGAAGAGGCAAAAATAAGAGAAAACCCTTTGGCCAGGACCACTCAACTTTTGAAAAGGGTATTCTCAAATATTTAATTTAATGATTTTCATGGTCTTTGGATTTTGAATATCTAATTTTGCAAAAAAAATCAAGAAATTAAATGAATAAATCAGAAATACATTTCACCATAGAATTAGACGAAAGCCGTGTACCAGAAAAAATATTTTGGGATGCTACCGAAAATCCAAATGAGGGAATAAATGAGACTAAAGCAATCTCTATAAGTGTTTGGGATCATTATCACAGAGGATTATTGGGTATTAATCTTTGGACGAAGGATATGCCTGTTGATGAAATGGATCATTTTGCTATTGACGTGGTTGGGAATTTGTCCCAAATGATGAAAGACTCTACCAATGACCCTAAGCTTATCCAGATATTGGAAGATGCAGGAAAACAAATGACAAAACATCTAAATGAAAAAGCAAAACTGGAAGCAGGAGCAAAATAGATTGAAATGTAATAGAATTAGAGGTCTCAATTTGAGACCTTTTTTATTTTCGAATTTGTAGGTTTAAAATTTTGGATTTTTTTTAATCTTAATCCTTTTGACATGTATTACCATAATGATGAATTTCGATTCATTTTTTTATTTGTAATATCTATTTTTTTATTTTAAATGTATAATTCTTTCCTTCAAACTTCAGTTTTAAATAATAAATAGCAGGATTTAACGTATTCCATACTTGTCTTAAGTCTCTTAATTCTAATGCATTATCAAATATTTTTCTACCGGAATTGTCAAAAACTCTAAGAATATGGTTATCGGGTAATATGATATCATTTATTTTTAATGTAAGCATTTTGCCATCAAAAGAGGGATTCGGGTAAATAAGAACTTTTAAATTCTCTTTTTCAGTGCTTAAGACTAAAGTTTTTAAATAAGTATCTGCAAGCTTAATCGCAACTTCCACACTTGGTATTCCGTAACCCAATCTATTATCGGGTACTTTAAATTGACTCCCTGATTGTATCATGATCTCCCTTAATTTCAATGCAGACAAATTAGGATAAGCTTGCTTAAATGAAGCCATTAAACCAGCGATTAAAGGGGAGGAGAAGGAAGTTCCATTTGAGGTTGCTATGGTATTGGAGGAAGTGGCTAAAGTGGTAGAAGCACCTCTAGCAACCAGTTCAGGTTTAATGGAGTTTTTTGCATTAGGGCCTATAGAACTAAAACTAGATAAGATGCCATTTGCATCTATTGCTCCAACGGTGATAACAGAATCTGCGTCGGCAGGCGTTGAAATGTATTTCCAAGCTGTATTACCTTCATTTCCAGCTGAAACAACAACTATTATTCCAGTTGACACTGCCCAATCTGCCGCTTTAGCAGAAATAGTTTTATCTCCATTTAAATCTTCATATTTATAGTTTTGTGTAGGATTATCGAACGTATTATATCCTAATGACGAATTAATTACATCTACACCTATACTGTCAGCAAATTCCGCTGCCAAAAGCCAGTTAATTTCTTCTAGTTTAGTTTCAGAACTTACATCTTCAGTCCTAAAAAGTGCAATAGAAGCATCTGGAGCTGTACCAATTAACTTTCCTGCTGATTTTCCTACTATACAACTTAAAACAGAAGTACCATGATTATGATCGTCAAAAACATTGGAATTATTAGCTACAAAATCGTATTGGGCAACTACTCGTTTTTCATCAAAAAGTGGCTTGAAAACATCTAATGTATTGGCATTTAAAAAGCCAGAATCAAAAACACCAATCAAAATTCCTTTTCCAGTTTTACCATTTTTATGTAAAATATCAGCACCAATTTGCTGTATTTGATTGATTGAAGTCCCGTAGTCAAAATTTTCTTCCGGCCCAAATTTAGATTTTATTTCTGAATCATTATTTTCATTATTAGTTCTAGCTCCTTTTATTTCAGCATTTCCTTCAATTCCTTTTACAAAACTTAAAACTTTAACATTTGAAAATTGCGAAGAACTTGCTTCAATTAAAGCAGCATTCATCCATTTTGAAGTATATATAACTTTTGCCCCAGTTTTTTTTAATTCGGCTACATAATTTTTATTTACTGGGAAGTCTCTTGGAATTATAGATATATTTTGAACAATTCTTCTAGTTATGGCTCTTTGAGAAAGGAATTTTGTTGGTTCGGAAACTTTGTATTCTGTGTTACTTTTGTCTTTAAAATATACGAAATATTTGCTCTGCCCGAAGCAAAAACTATTGGAGCATAGGAAAATTAATAAGATTAAAAAAGACAGACGCATTGCTAAATAATTAAGATAAAAAAGAATAGTATTTTTTTGATACTTATTGACTGAAAAAATATTTTTAAGATATATGTTTGAAACTCGTATTTGAAAATTTACCTACAATATACTAAATTAACTAAATATACTAAATTAACTAAATTTAATTCAAATATTCTATTTTAATCTAGACACTATAAACCACTTAAAAATAAATTTTTAAGTACTAATGTAAAAAAAAATAGAACTTCTAAATCAAAAAATAGAAGCTTTATTTTTCTCAATTCAAATGTTAAATATGCCATATAATCCCAATAAAACTAAGAAGATTATATTTAAGATTCTAAACCATTTAAAATGAAACAATGAGCTGTTACTCTTCGATTTGTAATAATTTAAATTAGCCATTATAGGGGTGTTTTTAGGAAAAGACACAATGTCGACCTAAAAATAATTATTACAATTGAAATTTCAAAATATTTTGAAAAAATAATTATTTTTTTGTGAGAAACATTTTGCTTGTTGTCATTAAGAAAGTTATTTTTGTGCCAAATAATTTATTTTAATGTCGGATAGAGAAAATATTAGAATAGCAATACAAAAGTCAGGTAGATTAAGTGAAGATTCAATAGCACTTTTTAAAGAATGTGGTATAAGGCTTGATATGGGTAAAGGACGTCTTAAATCAGAGTCTTCAAATTTTGAAGCGGAATTTTTATTTCTGCGTGACGATGATATTCCGGGTTACGTTGAAGACGGAGTAGCTGATTTAGGCATAGTAGGAGAGAATGTTTTGGTTGAGTCCGAAAAAGATGTAATAGTTTCTAAAAAATTGGGTTTTTCAAAGTGCCGATTATCCATTGCAATACCCAGAGAAAGTCCTTTTAATGGGCCGCAAGACTTAAACAATAAAAGTATAGCGACTTCCTACCCAAAACTTTTAGGAAAGTATTTAGCAGAAAACTCAATAACGGCCCATATCCATGAAATTAGTGGTTCTGTTGAGATTGCTCCTTCCATTGGGTTAGCAGAAGCTGTTTGTGATATTGTGAGTTCTGGAAGTACGCTTCTAAGTAATGGTTTAAAGGAAGTTCAAAAAATATTTAAGTCAGAGGCGGTTCTAATCGCCAATAAGAATTTGAATAGTCATAAAACCCAGCTTTTAGAAAAAATACTTTTTAGAATCAATGCTGTTCAAAAAGCTCAAGATCACAAATATATATTGCTAAATGCTCCAAATGATAAGTTGGATTTGATTATCAATATTATTTCAGGAATGAAAAGCCCCACGGTAATGCCATTAGCAGTAGAAGGATGGAGTTCTGTCCACTCTGTTTTGGAAGAGAGTGCTTTTTGGGAAAAAATAGAAGCTTTGAGAGAGGCTGGAGCCCAGGGTATTTTGGTGATACCTATTGAGAAAATGATTTTGTGATAGAAATATAACCGCAATAATTGCTATTTTTAATGAAAATATTTGAATTTCCATCTAAAGAACAGATCAAAGAAATAATAAAAAGGCCTACACTTGATTTTGAACAAATAGAACAAAAGGTAAGGCCCATAATAGAAGAAGTACGAAAGAATGGAGATCAAGCTTTAAGAAAATTTGCATTAGAATTTGACAATATTCTTATAAATGATTTTAAAATAGAAAGAGAAATTCTAGATAATTCTGAAAAAAATATTTCTCCACAATTAAAAAATGCCATTGATATAGCTTTCAATAATATTTATACGTTCCATTTAGCTCAGAAGTTGGAAGAAAAAGTAATTGAAACTATGCCTGGAGTAAGTTGTTGGCGTAAATCTGTTGGAATAGAAAAAGTTGGTATTTATATCCCTGGTGGTTCAGCTCCCTTGTTTTCAACTGTTTTAATGTTAGCTATTCCTGCTCAAATTGCAGGCTGTAAACAGATTATTTTGTGTTCGCCTAGTAATCATCCTGCCATATTATATGCAGCATCTAAAGCTGGAATTTCAGAAGTTTTTAGAATCGGAGGAGCTCAAGCCATAGCTGCTTTGGCTTTCGGAACAGAAAGTATTCCAAAAGTATATAAAATTTTCGGGCCAGGAAATCAATATGTTACAGCAGCTAAGCAAATTGTAAATCAACTGGGAACTGCTATTGATATACCAGCAGGTCCCTCTGAAGTTGCGGTATTAGCCGACTATAGAGCCATTCCAGCATTTGTTGCTGCAGATTTGTTGTCCCAAGCAGAACATGGAATTGATAGTCAAGTTTTATTAGTATCGGAAAGCAAAGATTTAATTGAGAAAGTATTAAAAGAAATTTATATTCAATTGCCACAATTGCCTAGACAACAAATAGCTGAAAAAGCATTGGCTAATTCTAAAGCAATTTTGGTGAACAATTTAGCAGAATCTATAGATTTACTTAACGAATATGCTGCAGAGCATTTAATTTTAGCTGTTGAAAATCCTGAAGAAATTGCCGAGAAGATTGTGAATGCTGGGTCAATATTTTTAGGAGACTATACACCAGAATCTTGCGGGGATTATGCTTCAGGCACCAATCATACTTTACCAACGAACGGTTTTGCAAAAGCTTATAGTGGAGTATCCTTAGATAGCTTTGTTAAAAAAATAACATACCAGAAAATTACAAAAGCGGGCATTTTAAATATAGGACCCATTGTAGAAATTATGGCTGAGGCCGAAGATTTATACGCTCATAAAAATGCGGTTACGCTTCGTTTAAGATAATAAGGTGATTTTTGTTCTATAATTAATGTATTATTTTTTTGGTTTTACAGGATTTAGAGTGAAACCCTGAATTTTATAAAATTAATTAATGATTGCTGTTTACTGAATTTGTTGTTAGCCTTAATTTTTTTAAAAAAACCCCGAATGCGGGACCAACTGGAATGCCAGCTCAGCCAAAAACACTCACAAAAAAAAATCTTGACTCGGCCGTCCGCCATAAATTTTTAAATTAATTATCTAGCTATTAGCAATTTAACAGGTATTAAAAATTTTCATACGGACGTTTTTGTGATTTATGGAACAATCAGTGATTTGTTTTCTAAAAGGTTTTATTGGTCTCAAATAAAGTTAAAACTATGCAATTTATTGCATCTCACTTTAGTTTCTAAAAATTTTATAGCTTTGTGTTATGGAATTTCAAAGAAT
>JANOMP010000202.1:0-34289 GCA_031420365.1 Cytophagaceae bacterium | reverse complement strand
TTAATTTAAAAATTCATGGCGGACGGCCAGTCAGGATTTTTTTTTGTGAGTGTTTTTTTGTTACTTTTTTTCAAAAAAAAGTAAGGCTAACAACAAATTCAGTAAACAGCAATCATTAATTAAAGTTTATAAAATTCAGGGTTTCACTCTAAATCCTGTAATGCCATTTTTTTCAAAAAAAATATCCTTCCAAATTTGAAAGGATATTTTTGAATTCTTAAAAGAACACCTATAAATCACTTAAACATATTCACTTATTTTTTACAGAATCCACTACAGAAATAGCCACCATATTTACAATTTCACGCACTGATGCTCCAAGCTGAAGTACTTGTACAGGTTTTTTTAATCCCAAGACTATAGGTCCTATTTTCTCAATTCCTGCTACTTCTTTTACAATGTTATAGGCAATATTTGCAGAAGATAGGTTGGGAAATATAAACGTATTTGCCCTACCGTCTGCCAGCTCACTAAATGGATGATTTTCTTTTAAAAGTTCTGTATCAAATGCTAAATGTGCTTGCATTTCACCATCTACGATCATTCCAGGGTGCTTTTGTTTTAGAAGTTGCACAGCAGTTCTCATTTTTATAGCGGCCGGCCCATTAGGTACTGATCCGAAGTTAGAATAGGTTAACATAGCAATTCGAGGTTTAATGTTAAACTTCTCAACTTCTTTTGCCGCTAATTCAGTTATTTCAATTAGATCTTCAACACTTGGCTCAAAATTGATGGTAGTGTCTGCAAGAAACAAAGGGCCAAAACGACTCATTAATATATACATTCCTGAGATTTTCTTAACACCTTCTTGTGGTCCAATAATTTGAATAGCAGGACGAATAGTATCAGGATAGTTTCTAGTTAAGCCGCCAACCATGGTGTCAGCTAAGTCGGTTTCTACCATCATTGAACCATAATAACTTCTTCTGGTAATCATATTGTAGGCTTCAGATTTTGTGAGACCTTTGCGTTTACGCTTGTCATACATTATTTCTCCAAATTTCTCCAATCTATCTTTTTCCTCTTGGTTGGCACAATCTCTTGGGTCAATTACTTGTACATCTTCTGGAAGTTCTATGTTGTTTTGAGAAAGTAGATCGGCAATTCTTTTTTTATTACCCAATAAAATAGGAAATGCAATTTTGTCTTCTAACACTTGTTGTACAGCTTTGAGTACTGAAAGGTTTTCTGCGTCAGCAAAGACCACCCTTTTAGGGTTCTTTTTTGCTTTGGTAATGATCACTTTCGTTAGGGTATTATCTAAGCCAAGTCTTTTTGATAATTGGGTTTCATAGACATCCCAATCTGGAATAGTAAATTTTGCTACCCCAGTTGCAATAGCCGCTTTGGCTACTGCAGGTGCAACAGCTGTTAATAGTCTAGGATCTACTGGTTTTGGTATAATGTAATTTCGTCCAAATGATAGGTTATTTTCTCCATAAGCCATATTTACCATGTCAGGTACAGGTTTTTTGGCTAGGTCAGCTAAAGCTCTAACCGCAGCCAGCTTCATTTCTTCATTGATTTCACTTGCACGAACATCAAGTGCACCTCTAAAGATATAGGGAAATCCTAAAACATTATTAACTTGGTTGGGGTAATCTGATCTACCTGTTGCCATAATAATATCAGGTCTTGCTTCAGTAGCTAGTTCATAGGAAATTTCTGGTGTGGGATTAGCCAAAGCAAAAACTATACAGTCTTTGGCCATACTTTTTACCATATTTTGATCTAAAACATTTCCTTTTGACAGGCCAATAAATACATCTGCACCTTTCATTGCTTCTTCTAAAGTGGTTTCAGCAGGAAGATTTGAGTTAGAAAATTCAGATTTTTTTCCATCCAAATTGGTTCTCGACGGATGAATTAGACCTTTTGAATCAAACATAAAGATGTTTTCTCTTTTTGCACCTAAAGCTGAATACAGACGAGTACAAGAAATGGCTGAAGCCCCAGCACCATTAATTATGATTTTTACTTTTTCTATTTCTTTTTCAACCAAAATGAGAGCATTTAGCAAAGAAGCAGCAGAGATAATGGCTGTACCATGCTGATCGTCATGCATTACTGGAATGTTCAATTCTTTTTTAAGTCGCTCTTCAATTTCGAAACATTCGGGAGCTGAAATATCTTCAAGATTTATACCTCCAAAGGTTGGCTCCATTATTTTTACTGTTCTTACAAATTCATCAACATCTTTGGTATTAAGTTCAATATCAAAAACATCAATATCTGCATAAATTTTAAAAAGTAAACCTTTTCCTTCCATAACAGGTTTTGCTGCTAATGCTCCAATATCTCCAAGGCCCAAAACAGCTGTTCCGTTACTAATTACAGCCACTAAATTGCCTTTTGCAGTGTATTTATAGGCATCTTCAGGATTGGCTTGAATAGCCAAACATGGCTCAGCAACACCTGGGGAATATGCCAAAGAAAGGTCTCGTTGGTTTGCATATTCTTTAGAAGGAATCACTTCAATCTTTCCCGGTCTTCCTTTTGCATGATAATAAAGAGCTTCTTCTTTTAAGTTATTTTCTTTAGACATATTTTAATAAGTGGGTTTTGTTCTCAATTCAAACATGAAGGTAAAAGCAAAACTAGAATTTAATAAATTTTACGTTATAAAAAGATTTGATAATTTATTCTAATAGGTAAGACTAAGTATTTTGTTTTCAAAAACGCTACCCACTAAAAGTTTGTTTTCTGAAAATGGAGCAGCAACACTTGAACCCGATATTGATTTCCCTTTATTTAAATAGATAGTTTTTTGATTTATAGTTTTTTGATTTAAATCAATTTTTAGCTCCAAAATGGCGGAGGCCGAATGTACAAATGGATTTTTGGCATGCTTTGTAAAATCCAAAACCTTTGGATGACAAGCAATTAATAAATTCCCATCTTTTTTTATTTCAATATTATCAGGAGAAAAAAGTAAATTGAAATTTGCAATTTCTTCCAGCTGTTTAGATTGAATATTAGGTTCGAAAACATATAATTTATTTGTAGTAGTGGAAGTAACATAAATTTGCTGCCCATTTGAGGATAAATTTATTCCATTTGCATAGGCTATACCGTTTGAAACTATCCTGGCTTTTTCACTGTCAAAATATACTACATTTCCACTCGGAAATTTAAGGTAATCTCCTATTAAGCGAAGCCAATCTTTTTTGCGGGTGTGGTCATTAGTTATAAAAAATTGATTTTTACCTACAGCTAGAATATCATTGGGTGAAATAAATTCTGTACTGGAGTATTTATTTAAAAATAACAGAGAATCACCTTCCACTTTAAAATTAATTATTTCTGATTTTGTATTTCCATGTGAAATGACAAAAAGAAATTTTTCTTTTTGTGGTGTTTTTACAAATGAAATTCCATGTGGTCTAAAACCAGTAATTTTAAATTTACTTGTAAGGTCTTTAAATACTATGCTTGAGTCTTTGGTATTGACTAAATATATGGCACCAACTGCCTTTGGAGCTCTTCTGTCTTGAGAACTCAAATAAGCTAAACCTGTTTCTTGATCTACTGTAATATCCTCAATACCCGCTGGGCTTTCAATAATTTCTTCATTTTTAGTATTGATTTCTACTATTTTTAAGAAAAGACCACTTATTTCTAAAGTAGCATATACTTTATAAATCAAGAAACAAAGTATAGCTAACAAAATCCATTTTCCTTTTTTCATCAATCTAAATTGTCTATTAAAATGTCCTCAGTTTCTTCTACATGGCTAAAGGCATATCTCATTTTTTTCATATCTAATTCGTTTTCATTTTTAGATATCCAAATAGTGGCCACTCCATTTCCAATAAAATTGGTGATGGCACGAGCCTCAGACATAAATCTGTCAACTCCTAAAAGCAAAGCCAGTCCCTCAACCGGAATTACTTTTACAACAGTAAGCGTAGATGCCAAAACTATAAATCCGCTTCCTGTAACTCCAGCAGCTCCTTTTGATGTTACCATCAAGATACCAATTATTGTTAGAATTTGCCCTATTTCTAATTGAATATTAAAAACTTGAGCTAAAAACAAAACAGCCATTGAAAGATAAATGGTAGTGCCATCGAGATTAAACGAATAACCTGCAGGCACCACTAACCCAACCACCGATTTTGAACATCCCATTTTCTCGAGTTTTTCCATCAATGAGGGCAAAGCGGCTTCCGAAGATGAAGTTCCTAAAACTATAAGTAATTCTTCTCTAATATATTTCAAGAATTTCCAAAGACTTATTTTGTAATAACGAAGTATTAAACCAAGGACAACAAAGATGAAAACGGCCATAGTAGCATATACAGTTATCATTAGTTTGCCTAAAGGAAGAAGTGTAGCGATACCATATTTCCCAATTGTATATGCCATCCCCCCAAAAGCCCCTATTGGAGCAAGCAACATAACCTTATGTAATGCCCAAAATACTTTTTTTGATATTGGGCTTAAAAAATCTACTAAAGCTTGTCGTTTTGAATGGTTACTCATGGCAACCCCGATTACTATGGCTGCTACTAAAATTTGAAGTGTAATGTTATCCAAAAAAAACTGCCACCCACTAAAGTCTTCGGCCTTATTTGTGTATTTAGAAATATCTCCAGCTGAAATATTTGCAGTGGATACCCCTTTTCCGGGTTGAATGATATAAGCCATTATCACCCCTACAAAAAGTGCAAATGTGGTTACTATTTCAAAATAAATAAGGGCTTTTGCACCTACTTTTCCAACTTTCTTTAGATTTCCCATCGAAATTATTCCCAAAGTAATTGTGATGAAAATGATAGGGTTTATAAAGATTTTAACAATGGAAATAAACAAACTACTGAAAAATTCAGAAAAAGTGGTTTTGATTTCAAATTCTGAAAGAATGAGATTAAATTTTATAGGATTTTCAATAATTGGAAGTAGAGCAATTTCGGGAAAGAAATGCCCTAAAAGTATTCCTAGTGTTATGGCTGTTAGAACCCAAAAAGTTAGGTTTTTAAATAATTTTAGCATATTATAAAATATTTTTGTGTTTTATCTTCAAGCAAATTTAAAAGCTTTCATGTAGTCGCCATCTAATTTGATATCCTGCAACTGAGTGGAATTATCAAATCTCTCTTGTTCAACAATATAATAATCCATACCATTTTGTTTTGCAGTTTTTAGTATTTTAGGAAAATCAATGCGACCTGTTCCAACAACACATGAAGCTCCTATTGGCCAAAAACCTTTTTCTGGACCTTCTTTGATAATTAATTCTTTTACTTTTTCTTCTGGGTACAAATCTTTAATATGGCATAATTTGAACCTACCACTATAGTCTTTTAACCATTTTTCTGGATCTTGGGCGGCTTTTACTACCCAATATAAGTCTAATTCAAAATCTACTAAATCAGCATTGGTTCCTTTTAACATAATTTCTTCAGGAATTTCACCATCTTGGGTAGGAAGAAATTCAATATGATGATTATGATACGCCATTTTTAATCCGCTAGCTTTTGTGATCTCTCCTTGTCTATTTAGTCCATCAGTAATTTTTTTCCATTCGTCTGAAGTTTTAATATTCTCTCCAGGAAAAGGATTAATTAGGTACTTAACTCCAATAATTGCTGCATTATCTACAAGTTTTTTAAATTCATCTTCCGTTTCTTTTTTTACAGTAAAGTCTGAATTAATATGACTACTAACCATTTTCATACCCAAATCACCAATAAAAGTAGTAAAGTCTTTTGGAGTCATGCCCCAAAAAACTCCTTGATCACCAGTAAAACTTTCTATTTGATTATATCCAGCTTCTGCAATTGCTTTTAACGTGCCTTTTGCGTCTTTTGCCATTTCTTCTTTTACAGTCCATAATTGTAAACCAAATCTTTCAATGGATTTTCCGCTTAAATCATCTATTATTTCTGTTTTTTTGGTTTCAGAACTTGAAGATTTACAAGAGTTCAGGGAACTAATAAGAAAAGGGGAAGAGATTGCTGCTAAGCTAGCATTTTTAAAAAAATTTCTTCTTGATTTATTCATATTTAAGGCTTTTTCAATTTTATACCGAAAGTAGTGTAAATATTAAACAAATTAATTTTTAAGTAAGAAAAAATCGAATATCATTTTTATTTGATAGAAGAATTCTTCTACTTTCTTTTACTATTTTTCTTTTTTGCTTCCAATCTATAAATATAGTCTTAAAAAAAATCAAATGTTATAAATATTGGAACCTTCTATTTGCACTTCTAAGAGTATTTTTTAAAAGTTAAGATCTATTCTAAACCCTATCGGCACAAGATTGCTACAGTGTTTTTTTTGTTGCTCTGGCCATAGCACTTCTAAAACTTATGTTTACTTCGAATCCTAAAATAAGTATTAAGGCAATTAGGTATAACCAAACCATAATTGCTATCAAGGTGCCAATTGAGCCATAAAGGCGGTTGTATGAGTTGAAGTTTTCTAAATAATAAGAAAAAAGATTAGTAGCTACTATACACATAACAGATGAAAACAAAGCTCCAAAATTAAAAAATTTTAATTTCCGATGAATAGCAGGAGCAAAATAATAAATACTAGATATTCCAAAGTAGAATATTACAAAGACCATTAAATATCCTAGAAATTCTAATCCTACATAACTATAATTTTCAGTGAGAATTCCTTTTGAAGTAACATAACTCAAGGTGATTTTCCCAACAATTAAAATTACAATTGCTATTAATAAAACCAATACCAATATGAAAGTAAGTATTATACCAATCCATCTTGCTTTTAAAAAGCTTCTTTTTTCACGTTGTTTTAAAGCCATGTTAAAAGCACGCATTAAAGACATCATACCGTTTGTAGCTGCAAACAAAGCAAACACAAAACCAAAAGATAGAATGTCGAGACGTGGTCTGCTTATGATTTCTAAAATGGTACTTGAAATGCTTTCATATAATGCTTTTGGAAGTATAGAGTTTAAGAAGTCCATTATTAATACATCCAGGTTGTCTATTGGAATATATGGAATTAGTGTAAATAAAAACAGAGTGGCTGGAAATACAGCTAAAATAAAGCTAAATGAAACGGCCGCTGCCCGTTGGTCTAAATCAAAATTTAATAATTTTTTATATAAAATCATTAAAAACAAATAAATTGAAACTGTAGTATTTAAAATATAGATGTTTTGAAGTTTGTCTATAATTCCTTCAATAGCCTTATTGTATTTTTTTTTAGATGTCATTGGTAAAAAAATAAGGTTTCAGTTTTTCAATAATTTCATTTGGGCATACTGTAATTTTTTGATTTACAGAATTTAAGAAAACAAGCGTAGTTTCTCCTTCATGAATTATTTTTCTGTCTTCATTAAATATTTCCACAGTAAATACAATTCTAAATTTGGGAATTACCTTTAATGAAATTTTAATGGTTAGAAGTTCATCATATTTAGCTGGTTCTAAATATTTTGATTTATTTTCATAAACAGGCATCCATATTCCTGCATCTTCGATGTCTTTATATCTAATGCCCAATGCCCTAAGGGCTTCAACTCTTCCTATTTCGTATAACTTTGCATAGTTTCCATAATACATAAATCCCATTTGATCCACATCTGCATAACGTACACGGTACGGATATTCAAAAATATACATTTACTTAATTCCTCTTTGGTCTAAAGCGTTTTGATAGATATTAGCATTTTTTAAATGCTCTCCATAAGTAGCAGCAAAATTATGATAGCCAGAAAAATCTTCTTTTGCACAGAAATAAGTATAATTATGCTTTTGATAATTTAAAACAGAATTAATTGCATCTCTTTCTGGTAATGCGATTGGGCCAGGTGGCAAACCAGTATTTCTGTAGGTATTGTAAGGAGAGGCTATGGATAAGTGTTTAGTTAATATTCTTTTAATACTAAAATCTCCAACTGCAAATTTAACTGTAGGATCGGCCTGCAAAGGCATGTTTTGAGCAATTCTATTAATGTAAACACCTGCCACTACTGGCATTTCATCTACTTTATTGGTTTCGCTTTGTACAATCGATGCCATAATACCAACCTGAATTGGTGTCATATTAATCTCATTTGCTTTATTATTTCTTTCTGTATTCCAGAAATTGGTATATTCTAAATTCATTCTTTTTAAGAAATCCTCAACAGTGATATTCCAAAAAATAAAATAGGTGTCAGGAAGAAACATGCACATTATAGTTTCAGATTCAAAACCATAATATTTGCAAATAGTGGAGTCATTAAGTTTTTCTAAAAGTTCATCTGAATTTAAAAGTAATTTCGACCCTATTTTTTTTATTAAATCTTGTTTAGTTCTAATATTATTAAAAGTAAGCTTTACAGGGTCTTGACTGCCGCTTCTTAGTTTTGAAATAATATTTTTATTTGAGGCATTTGCAGGAATTTCATATCTTCCAGTTCTTATTTTTTCTCTATAAGACATCCTTTTCGTCATAAAACCAAAGGATACCTCATCATTTATAATTTTATTTTTTCTCAATGAATCCATAACTGTTTCATAAGTAGAGTTTTCAGGAATATAAAGAACAAAAGTCTTTTTACCATCAACATTTAGATTTGGACTTGTGGCAACTTGCCAGAAATAAAATGAAAATGTAGCGGCTAGTGTTGATACTATTACTAATAAATAAATGACAATTTTTCGATTTTTAAACATGTAATTGAGTTATTATTTGTTCTTTACTTAAAAGCGTTTGCTCGCCACTAAGCATATTTTTTAAATTGAATTTTTGAATTTTAATTTCTTCCTCACCGATTATTAAAACGAACGGAATGTTTTTTTTGTCAGCATATTCAAATTGTTTTTTCATTTTTGAATTTTCAGGATAAATCTCTGCCTTTATCCCATTGTTCCTTAGGTAACTTAAAATTCCAAGGGAAACTGAAAGGCTTTCTGCTCCAAAGTTTGTAATCATTACTTTAGTTCCTAAAATAGATAGTTGTTCAGGAAATAAATTTAACTCTTGCATAACGTCAAAAATTCTATCTACACCTAAGGAAATTCCTACTCCGGAAACTCCGGGCATTCCAAAAGTTCCAGTTAAATTATCATATCTTCCGCCTCCAGCAATGCTTCCAATACTAACATCTAATGCTTTAACTTCAAAAATAGCCCCGGTATAGTAACTTAGGCCTCTAGCAAGCGAAGGGTCGAATGCTATTTTAGAAATTGAAATGCCTAGATTTTCTACAAGATTCCACACAGTTTCTAATTCTAAAACTCCTTTTATGCCTTCTTTAGAGTCTGACAACCAGTTTTTTAAGCTTGAGAATAACTGATTTTGGTCATTTGGTAAATTGAAAAGAGGTTGCAAATTTTCAATGTTTTTATGCGTAAAACCTTTTTCTAATAATTCAATCTCTACTTTTTCTTTTCCAATTTTATCTAGTTTATCGATAGCTACACAGAGGTCAGTTTCTTTGCCTGCGGCACCAATTGTATCTGTTATTCCTTTTAAAATTTTTCGATTGTTTATTTTAATTACAAAGTTTTGAATATTTAATTTCTCGAAAACTTCATATAACATGGCTACTATTTCTGCCTCACAGATTAAGGATTCTGTGCCAACCACGTCTGCATCGCATTGATAAAACTCTCGATATCTTCCTTTTTGGGGTTTGTCCGCTCTCCAAACTGGTTGTATTTGATATCGCTTAAATGGCATTGTCAACAAATGCCTATTCATAACCACAAATCTTGCAAATGGTACCGTCAAGTCATACTTTAAACCTTTTTCAGCTATTTTTTTTAGAATTTCTTTAGATCCAATTTCTAAATCATTTTCTTTTAAATCTTTAGCAAAATCACCCGAGTTTAGTATTTTAAATAACAATTGGTCACCTTCGTCACCATATTTCCCCATCAAAACAGATAAGTTTTCAAATGCAGGCGTTTCAATTGGTAAAAACCCAAATTTTTGATATACTATTTTGATTTGGTCAAAAATAAAATTTCTTTTTACCATTATTTCTGGACCAAAATCTCTCGTTCCTCTAGCTAAACTTGGTTTAGTCATTCCTTAGTTTTTCGTATTTAATTTATTTCAGTGCAAAAATAATAGATTTTGACCACTTTTCTGAAGCCATTAAAAGGAATTGATCATTATTTGACTTCAAAGTATGTTCAAATAATTATTTTGCAACAAATAAAAAGATTTGTACAAAAAAAAAATAAATTTTCTTACCTTTGTACTTAGAAAAAGATTAAAAGAGAATAAATAAATTATATATTGCAATGGGAGTTACTCAATTGAAAAGAAAAAGTCGCAGAAATCGAGCGATAGCAAATAATAAAATAGCTTCGATAAAGCAACTGAGCTTGAAGCCAATGATTAAGAAAGTGGATGTTGAAACCCTGAAACAAGAATTTGCTAAGTGATATTAAAACCCTCAAATTTGAGGGTTTTTTTGTGTCTGCAAATTTATTTCTTTATTCTTACTTTTTTTTATTTTTACATACGTTTTACTTTCTTTCTTCCGATTTTTAGCAGCTCGCATTTCAGTTTTATAAACTACAGCTTTCCCAAAAATAGAAATACCCGCATTTATTACTGCTAATGATAAAGCCCCCCAAATTATCCAGGAGAAATTTTCAGCTCCATTGTGTTTTAATTCTGCAGCTTCACTAAATAAACATAAACCAAAACCAATTAATAACAATCCAGAAATGGAAGCAATAAGCCATTTTGTTTTTAAATCCATTTTTTTTATGAGCTTCTGTCCTGGTGTTTTTTTATCCTTTAGTATCATATTGGGTAATTTTTAAGAAAAGCGACTGATGTTTTTTATACGAAACAAAGATAATTGATTTTTAGATTTTTTCAGAAAGTAAATTAGATTCATTTTCTGATTCATTTCTAGTTTGAATTTCTTAAAATAGGAATAAAAAGAATTGGGTCAACAATAGTCTATAATTGCAAAAATAATTACCTTAAAATTTGAAAATTATTTAGAAATAAGAATGTTAGATAAAAAATGAATTTGTTTATGGTTAGAAAATTGAAAAAGTAATTGTTGAATTATATTTTTTGAATTTTATCACTATAAATCCTACTTTATAGATTTATTTTCAAGAAATTATGAATTAAGTAATTTTTATGGGCTAAGAAATATTTATTCTTTAAATTGCACCTTTTCAAATCATTAACCTATCAAATAATGACACTCAAAGGGAAAGTTGCACTAATTACAGGAGCAAATTCAGGAATCGGATACGCTACTTGTCTTCTTTTTGCAAAAGAGAAATGTAAAATACTTGCTTTAGATTTGGGGAAGGAATTGACTTCAGATTTAAAAATAAAATTAGCCACTTTAGGGGCAGAAGTTAGCTATTATTCCTGCGATGTTTCAGATTACCAATCAGTAATTTCAAGTATTTCCTCAATGATAGAAAATGATTCTAAAATCGATATCTTAGTAAATAATGCAGGTATTTTAGGACCAAGGAAGAAAACTTCCGATTATCCGACTTCCGATTTTGATAGAGTAATTGATGTAAATATTAAAGGAGTTTATTATTTAATGAAAGCTATACTTCCTTATATGCTTAATCAAAAAAGCGGTTCAATTATTAATACTGCATCTGTAGCCGGTCATGTTGGAATGGCAGGTCATATAGCATATTCTGCTAGTAAACATGCTGTAGTAGGAATGACAAAAACCGCCGCTTTAGAATATGCTAAAACTGGTATTAGGGTAAATGCAATTTGCCCAGGTTTTACACAAACATCTATGCTAAGTGACGCACAAATTGATCGAGAATATTTGGAGGCATTGAGACATTCAACTCCTATGAAACGCTTTGGAGAGGCATCTGAAATTGCAAATGCAATATTGTTTTTGGCCTCTGATGCATCAAGTTTTATGACTGGTCAGAGTATGATTTTAGATGGAGGATTATCAGCACAATAAAATATTATGGAATATACCAAAGTTTTTTCGCTAAAAGGTAAAGTTGCGATCATTACTGGAGCAAGTAAAGGAATTGGAGAATCAATAGCACGTTTTTTTGCAGCTCATGGCGCAAATGTTGTTATTAGTAGTAGAAAGCAGGCAGATTTAGATATTCTTGCAAGAGAAATCGAGGAAGAGTCTGGAGCCAAAGTCTTGGCTGTTGCTGCTCATGCTGGTGATATTTCTCAGCTAGAGAATTTGAAAAATCAAACAGTAGCCACATTTGGCGGAATTGACATTTTAGTTAATAATGCAGCTACTAACCCAGTTTTTGGCCCGTCTTTAGAATGTTCTGGCGATGCATTTGATAAAATAATGAGTGTTAATGTTAAATCACCATTTGAGTTTTCAAAAATGTTGTATCCTGAAATTAAAAATAGAGGAGGAGGGAGCATAATCAATATAAGTAGTATTGCTGGAATTACACCAGACCCAGGTTTGGGAATGTATAGTGTTTCAAAATCTGCATTAAATATGTTAACAAAGGTTTTGGCTAAAGAATGGGGCATTGATGGAATAAGAGTAAATTCTGTATGCCCGGGCTTAATAAAAACAAAGTTTAGCCAAGCCCTCTGGGAAAATCCAAAAATGCTGGACCATTTTACAAAAAATTTGCCAGTAGCAAGGATGGGAACAACTGAAGAAATTGCAGCTTTGGTATTATATTTAGCTTCTGATGCCTCAAAATATACAACAGGAGGCATTTTTCAAGTAGATGGTGGAACAACAATTTGATTTTTGAGAATGATTGATTTCGATAAAAAAGTAGATAGAAAAGATACTAATAGTTACAAATGGGATAAATACCCTGATTTTGTTCTTCCACTTTGGGTGGCAGATATGGATTTTGAAGTTGCAGAACCAATTAAATTGGCTTTGCATAAAATCGTAGAACATGGCGTTATTGGATATAGTCGCACACCAGATGAACTTATTGAGGTAGTTGTTAAAAGATTATTAGATAGACATAATTGGGCTGTAAAAAAAGAATGGATAGTTTGGCTTCCCGGCCTGGTACCGGGTATTTATGCCGCTACAAAATGTGTTTTTGAAAATAATTGTTCTGTAATGACCTCAACTCCAGTTTACCGACCATTTATTGATGCTGCAAAATTACCGAATCGTACGTTTCAAGATATTCCATTTATTTGGCGTAACCATCGTTGGGAAATGGACTTTGAATCGATGGAAAGTGCTGTAAATAAGAATACTTTTTTGTATATTCTTTGTAATCCTCATAATCCAAATGGTCGAGTTTTTTCTATAGAAGAGCTTGAGAAACTTGCAGACTTTTGTGTTAAAAACAAGATTTTTATTTGCTCAGATGAAATTCATTGTGACCTAATATTAGATGAAAAAAAGGAGCATATTTCAATTGCCTCCTTAAATCCAGAAATTGAAAATTTGTCAATTACACTTTTAGCTCCTAGCAAAACTTTTAATATAGCAGGATTAGGATGTTCATTTGCTATTATTCCTAATTCAGATTTAAGAGCAAAGTTTGAAAAGGAAAAATTTGGAATGATGCCCATGCTTTCATCATTTGCGATGGAATCTGCATTAGCTGCATATAAGTATGGTCAAAATTGGCATAAAGAACTAATTGAATATTTGAGGGCAAACCACAGCTATTTATTGGAAGAAATTAACAAAATTCCTGGACTAAAAATGGAACCTTTAGAAGCCACATATTTGGCATGGATTAATTATGAAAGAACTGGAATAAAAAACTTTGTTGAAGTTTTAGAAAAAAATGGAGTAGGAGTACAGGATGCTTCAATATTTGGAGGGAAAGGGTTTTTTAGATTAAATTTTGCAACAACTAAAGAAAACTTAAAAATTGCAATTGAAAGAATTCGGCTTTCTTTAATCTAGCTTTGAACTTGTATTGCTTATTCTTTTTTTTGATGAATAGTTTTTATAATATATTGAGGTTTACCATTAAGTTGCAAAAAAGCATTTCCAATATACTCTCCTATCAAGGCGATAGAACACAAAATGCAACCACACATAAAAATTACAATAGGAGATCCCCATTCTGGAATTATATTTAAAGCGTATAAAAACATGTATACCAGAGAAAAAATAATAGAAACAAACCCTGCTAAAAATGTAAGTCGAAGAGGTACGAGAGAATAGCCAAAAACAATAGTTAAAAATAATGAAATCAATTTTCGAGGGGAGTAACTTGAATCTCCGTTTTCTCGCTTAAGATGTATAACTTCAATTGATGAAACATTATTTGTAATTTGAAAGATCAATCCATCAATATAAGGGTTTGGGCCTTTAAATTTTATTATTTCATCTATAATTTCTTTATTTAATATTTTAAAGCTGCTTAAATACAAGTCCTTTTGTTTTTTAAGTAAATAGGTAGTAAAAGTATTTACTATTTTACTTCCTAAATTTCTAAACCAATGATGTTTTTTAGCATTGTAGTAACTATAAACTACATCAAAATTGCCATCCTTTGCCTTATTGTATAATTTAAGTATTTCTGAGGGTGGGTTTTGGAAATCGTCATCAATAAGAACTGCGTAATTGCCATTCATGAAATTTAGACCGCACATTACAGCATTAAATTCGCCAAAATTTTTTCTTAAATTAATGAATTTTATGTCTTTTTTTGTGGCTGCAATCTTTGTTCCAATTTCAAATGAATTATCCGTGCTTCCGTCATTAACCAAAATAATTTCAAAATTGACTTTTGAAAGTTCTATTTCAATAACTTCAATTAAGCTTTCTATTGTTTTAGAGCCGTTAAATAAAGGAATGATAATGGATAACTCTTTCATAATCGAAATTTGTTTAAAACATCGATTATATAATTTACTTCCTCGTCTGAGAGATTTGAGTTCATAGGTAAACTTACAACTTGCTCATGAATTTTTTCAGTTACTGGGAAAGATAGATTATTATATTCCGTCATTGCCTTTTGTTTATGAGGAGGGATTGGGTAATGTATTTCAAATCCTATCGAATATTCGGTTAAATGAGTCAATAACTTTTTTCTATTCAAACTTCGTACCACAAAAAGATGCCAAGAGTCCTCAAAAATACTTGCTTTTGGAGGTAAAACTATGGCATCATTTCTTATTTCTTTGAGATATCTGGCGGCAATAGTTCTTCTTATTGCTATTTCATCCTCTAGTTGTTTTAATTTAATATTCAAAAAACCTGCTTGAAGTTCACTTAACCTACTATTTAAACCTTGTAATTCGAAATTATATTTAATTTTTGATCCATAATTTCTTAAACAATTTATATTTTCAGCCAATTCGAAATCGTTGGTGACTACAGCACCGGCATCTGAAAATGCTCCTAGGTTTTTAGAAGGATAAAAGCTGTATGCTGTGGCATGTGCGCCTAAACAAGATTTAGAGTTTTTATAAATTGCACCATGGCTTTGTGCTGCATCTACAATTAACTTCAAATTATTATTTTGACATATAGAATTTAAAGCCTCAAAATCGCACATTTTTCCGTAAAGATTCACTGCTAAAATCCCTACTGTGTTTTTTGTAATAAAAGTACTAATATTTTTAGTATCAATTAAAAAATCAGTGTCATTAGGCTCAACTAAAATTGGTTTAAGCCCTGCTTTAATAATGGATAAAATACTTGCAAAATAGGTATTGGCAGGAACTATGATTTCTGATTTATTTTTAAAATGGTATTGCTGTAATATTAAAATAAGTGCATCTAAGCCATTTGCAACCCCTGTGCAATATTTTGAATCACAATAAGTGGAAAAATTATTTTCAAATATTTTTACATTTTCACCTAAAATATAGTGCCCTTTTTCTAAAAAACTTTGAAAAGAAGCCAATAGCTCGCTTTCAAATTTTTGGTTTGATTTTTTTAGGGAAAGAAAAGGTACAAGCATTAAAAAAGTAAAATTTTCTCTATATTTTTATTTCTTGTAAAGAGTATTCAATTATTCTTTCGGGATAGTAAGCTTGATCAATATAGTCTTCAGGATCGTAGTTTTTATTAGCCATTACTAATAAAATACTGGAAGGTGAAAAATCGTACATTTGATGCCAATCCGAAGGTTTTAATAAAATACAATTAGAGGGGTCATTTAATTCGTAAAATTTCTCTAATCCATGCTCATCTTGAACATAAACTTTACAGCTACCGTTTAAACAAACTAGACCTTGCCAAGTGGTTTTATGCCTATGTCCGCCCCTTATTTTACTATCTGGAACTCCATAAATAAAATAAACACGTTCAATTTGACCAGGCATTAAATGTTCAAAAACTGAAAGAATTCCTTGTTCCGAATGAACCGATTTTAACTTAATTATATTTGCCATAAATAAATGGTATAGATATTGGGTATTCAAAAATAGGAATTCTAATTGAATAAATCTAATTTATATTTGAAAAATATAAGTAAGCAGGGGAATTTATAAAAGAATAATTTAAAAAATTAAGAGGCTATCTTTGACTCTCAGTTTAAAGTTAAACTAAAAATTAAACTTTATGATATTGATTGTGAGAACTATATAAAATATATTTTTTGCTAAATCATTAAATGATATAAAAATATATAAGCCAGAATTCGCAATTTATTTAAATAAAAAAATATTATAAAATAGGTTAAACCAAATACATATCATTATGGTATGATTCAGAAAAAAACACTAAAAAACAAAAATTAATCTATATTTAAGAATTTTGATTTAACTTCTCTACTTTTTGGTTTGTTTTTCCATATGCTGGACACGGGGCTTTTCTACATGAAGCCATTGCAATAATCAAAAAAGCAACAAAAAGAAATAATTTGGATTTCATATCAGAAATAAATTTTAAAATTAAACGTACTTTATTTTATAATATTTTATTTTTGAGCTTCATTTTGAACTTCAAAGTTCTTGCTCTCATCTTGTACTAGCAATAACTCTGCCGTTTTTCTTTTTGACCTATATCCCAATATCTTTAACATTGACTCAGAGCTTTGCTGCTCTGCAAATAGTTCTGTTGTTAAGTTGCCATTTTCGTCAAGATCAATTAAAACATGTCTAGGAGCTGGAATTAAACAATGTTGAATACCTCCATAACCCCCAAGTGATTCTTGATACGCACCTGTATGAAAAAAGCCAATATATTGTTCTTGAAGATCATTTTCATCTACCATAGGCATATAAAGATCTTCAGAATGTGATTCGGTGTTGTAATAATCTGCAGAATCACAGGTAAGTCCTCCTAGATTTACTTTAGTGTAAGGTGCATCCCAATTGTTTATTGGAAGCATTATATATTTTTGCCCAATTCCCCATGCATCAGGTAGTTGTGTAATGAAAGAGCCATCAATCATGTACCAAAGTTCCCGGTCGTTTTGCTGTTTTTGATCTATAATTTTATATAGTACGGCCCCACTTTCTCCTACAGTATAGCTTCCAAATTCAGTAAAAATATTGGGAACTGGTACATTATTTTTGTGGCAAATCCATTGAATATTTTCAATAATTTCATCTACCATGGCCTGGTAATCAAAGTTATACACAACGGAGGTTTGAATTGGCATGCCTCCACCGATATCAATTGAATCTAATTCGGGGCAAAGTTTCTTCATGTCACAATATTTAAACATAAATCTGGTGAGCTCAGACCAATAATAAGCTGAATCTTTTATACCAGAATTTATAAAGAAATGAAGCATTTTAAGTTTAAAATGTGGATTGTTTTTTATCTTATCGTTATATAATTCGTCCACATCTTTGTATCTTACTCCGAGTCGAGAAGTGTAAAAAGAAAAATTGGGTTCTTCATCTGTTGCAATTCTTATTCCAATATTTACAATTTCTGCTTTTACATTTTTAATATAATAATCTATTTCCCCGAGATTATCTAAAACGGGTATACAATTTACAAACCCCTCATTTAAAAATTCAGATATAAATTCCAGATATTGAGGCCGCTTGTGTCCATTGCAGATAATAAATGTTTCTTTTCCAATTTTATCTTCTTCAAATAAAGATTTTAAAATGGGCATATCAAATGCCGAGGAAGTTTCAAGGTGTATGTGGTGTTTTAAGGCTTCGTCTAAAATAAATTTAAAATGACTAGATTTAGTACAGTAACAATAGGTATAACTACCTTTGTAATTGTATTTTTTCATAGCATTTTTAAACAAAAGTTTTGAATGCTCAATATGTTCGCCAATTTTAGGTAAATAAGTTAACTTTAAAGGTGTTCCATATTTTTTAATAATGTCCATTAAAGGTACATTGTTGAATTGCAGATTACTATTTCCATCTACCCCAAACTCTCTAGTAGGAAACTCAAAAGTTTGTTGAATTAAATCTATGTACCTCTTCATTGTATATACTACAGGAATGTTTTTTGAAAGCGAAATGAAAAAAAATATGGTGCAAAATTGACATAAATTTTAGAACTTTGCAAATTAGCTTTTAAGAATAGGTTAAAAACTTAAGGCAATGCCAAAAACAATTTAAACTGGATGGACAATACAATTAAAAAAGTACATTTCATAGCTATAGGAGGTGCAGTGATGCATAATTTAGCATTGGCTCTCCACCAAAAGGGATACCATGTTTCTGGTTCAGATGATGAAATCTATGAGCCAGCTAAATCTCGACTATTGAATGCTAGGATATTGCCTAATGAATTTGGATGGTTTCCTGAAAAGATATCAATAGAATTAGAAGCTGTTATTCTAGGCATGCATGCTAGAAAGGATAATCCAGAATTACGAAAAGCTATTGAACTAGGTATAAAAGTTTATTCTTTTCCAGAGTATATTTATGAACAATCAGTTAATAAACAAAGAATAGTAATAGCCGGAAGTCATGGTAAAACATCTATTACTAGTATAATTTTGCATGTTTTAGCTTTCTATAAAAGGAAGTTTGATTATTTGGTTGGGGCCCAAATTGAAGGTTTTGATTTGATGGTTAAACTTACTACTGATGCTCCAATTATTATAATCGAAGGAGATGAATACTTGTCTTCTGCTATAGAAATGAAATCTAAGTTTTTGTTTTACCATCCTCACATTACCTTGATAAGTGGCGTGGCTTGGGACCATTTCAATGTATTTCCAACTTTTGAAAGCTATGTAAAGGCTTTTGAAGAGTTAGTGGATGGTATGGATAAAGCCTCAGTTCTGGTTTTTGATGAAACAGATGATATTGTTAAAGTAATTGGTGAAAAAGATAGACCAGATATTGTTAAAATTCCATATAACAAACACCCTTATTTTGTTAAAAATGGGAAAGTGTTTCTAAAAACTACAGAGGAAGAAGTTCCACTTCTAATTTTTGGAGAGCATAACATGAAAAATCTAATGGGTGCAAAGCACATTTTAGATCGACTTGGAATTACTGAAGAGCAATTTTATTTAGCTATTCAGTCTTTTAAAGGTGCAGCAAAAAGGCTAGAAACGCTAGGTTTTAATAACAACACATATATCTATAGAGACTTTGCTCATGCTCCTTCTAAAGTAGGGGCTACCACCCAGGCTACTAAAGAATTGTATGGCAATAGGAAATTAGTGGCCTGTTATGAATTGCATACTTTTTCTAGCTTAAATAAAGATTTTTTGCCTCAATATGACCAAAAAATGGTCCACGCAGATGTAGCGGTAGTATTTTACAGCCCACATACGTTAGAGATGAAAAAGATGCCTCCATTGTCTAAGGAAGAGATAATTAGATATTTTGGAAAAGAAGACTTACTTATATTCACTGAAACTAAAGAACTAGTTTCCTTTTTAAAAGCACAAAATTGGTTTCAAAGTAATCTTCTTTTAATGTCTTCGGGTACTTTTGGAGGATTAGATTTTCAAGCTTTTTCAGATGATTTATTGGCTTTGCCAGTTTCTGAGGTTTATCCTGAGATTAAATCTCCAACAGATAGCAAATGGTCTGGTTTATTGGGGAACTTGAAAAATATTTTATCAGCGGAATAGGCATCAAATTTCTAAAAGAGTTAAAATTTTTTGGTATACTTTTTCAGAATCTATCCAGTTTAAGCATGCGTAATCACGTCTCACACATGGTTTGTTACCATAGACTGAACAAGGTCGGCAACTTAGTGTTTCTTTTTCAATTTCAAGTATATTCTCTTTCGCTTGGAAAAGTGGACCAAAGCCTGCGAAATGATGGGTGCTTCCCCAAATTGATAGTACTTTTATATTCATTAAAGCAGCTAAATGCATATTAGACGAATCGCCACAAATCATCAGTTTTAAATGTGTAATCAAAGCTAATTCTTCCTGAAGAGAAAATTTACCCGCTAGATTTATACAATTTTTATTTGATTTTTCTAATTTTTCTAATTTTTCTATTTCATCTTTTCCTCCCCCAAAAAATAGTATTTTGATTTGGCTTTTGAATAATTTTTGAATCAATTCATCGTATTTCTCTAAGGGCCAAACTTTTCCAATGTGTTGAGCAAAAGGAGCAATCCCTATTAAATTGATGTTTTCAAGCCTATTATTTATTATCCATTCATTTATTTTTTTGGAAACGTTTTCTTCAATTTTAAAAACTGGAAGTATTTCCTTTGAAATGGAAGTATCATTAGTTAACCTAGCTAATTTGAAAACATCAAGGTATCTTTCTACAGAACTTTTTAAAGGTTGAAATTTTTTTTGGGTTACCAAGTTTTTCTTTTCCTTTCTTCCTTTTACGATAGTATAAATTTTTACTTTTTTAAAATAAAAGAAAAATTTTAATACCCAAGTCCTGATATTTTGATGCAGGTCTAAAATAATATCAAATTTAAATATAGTCAAGCTGGAAAATAATCGTATTAGTCCTAGAAAGCCTTTATGCTTTTTTTTAAAATCGGCTTCCAGTATTTTAATATTTGTATAATTATCAAAAAAGGGACTAAATTTTTTACGAGTTAAGACATAAAAAGTAGAGCTTGGATTTTCAATTGAAACTTTTGCTAGTGCTGCAGCCATTAAAGCCACATCTCCCATTGCGGAAAATCGAATGACTAAAATCTTATTATTCATACAAAACTGGATTCAAATTCGGGTCATTATACATTTTCATTTGTTTGTACAATCGCATGTATTTTTTTCCATGTCTTAAATCATCCATTAGCTCATTAAAACAGTTTTCTAAGTCTGACTCTTGAATTTTTAATATAGAAAGTTTATAGGCAACTGATTCTCTGTGGAATAAGTCGGTGTCTTTTCTAGAAAGTTGTTCTTGGAAATGATATATTTTTAATTGTAATATCGAAATTCTGTCTAAAAGCCAAGCTGGAGTTTCAGAGTTTAATCTTGCATTTGACTCCAGGTTGATATTTTTTAAACTTTTAAATAAAAATTCATCAATTGACTCTACGGTATCTGTTCTGTCTTGATTTGAAACGTCAATTTTACGTTTAATTGTTACAAGATTTTCTGGTTCAATATTTGGATTGCGAATAATATCTTCTAAATGCCATTGAACGGTGTCTATCCAGTTTTTTCTAAATAGCAAATGTTCTAAAGAATTTTTATCAAAATGTTCTGGCATATTGGTGTCTACCTGATCAATTAAATGATAATCTGAAATTGACTTTCGAAAAATTTGAATTATTTCTTGTGCTTTCATTAAATAGGAGTGTTCCATTTTGAATATTAATAAGTCATAAAAAAAACAAAACGACTTCTAAAATTAAGAAAAATAAATACTACATTAAAACATTTACTTCTTTATTATTCTATTATTCTGGGGCCAGCATGATTTATAGCAGAAACGAAAAGGTTTGATTTTATTCCAACTTTTTGAAATTCTGCATTCATGGCATCTCCAACTTTTTTTGCAGTTTCATATCCTTTTGAGAAGGCAAAAATGGAAGGCCCCGCACCAGAAATACTACAACCTAAAGCACCATTTTCTTTGGCTGCCATTTTCACTTCAAAAAACTGTGGAATTAAAATAGAACGTATTGGTTCAATAATATAATCTACCATCGACCTACCAATTAAATCAAAATCTTCTCCTATTAAACCAGCCACCATTCCAGCTACATTTCCCATTTGAGAGATGGCTTTATTCATTGAAACTTCATTTCTTAATATATGACGAGCATCTTTTGTATTCACTTCAATATCTGGATGGACTATGGAAACGTATAATTCTGAAGGTGTGTTTATTTTAAAAAAATCTAAAGGTGAGTATGATCTAATTATAACAAAACCACCCAGTAGGGCAGGAGCAACATTGTCGGCATGAGCGGACCCACAAGCTATTCTTTCTCCTTCCATTGCAAAAGGCAATAGTTTTTGATTTTCTAGTGGAGACCCTAACAATTGGTTTACAGCAAACACTCCTGCAACAGAACTTGCCGAACTACTTCCTAAACCACTTCCTAAAGGCATTTTTTTATTTAATATTACATCAAATCCTTGGCTGTTTTGTAATTGTTCTAAATATTTAATTATGGGAACGGTTACTGCATTTTTAGAAGGTTCGTAGGTTAATTTCCCATTGTCACCTGTTATCTCAGTAATAACTATTTTTCCGTCGTTTCTTTTCTTGACAATTACCTCATCGCCAGGATTATCTACTGCTAATCCAAAGATATCAAAACCACACGCAACATTGGCAACGGTAGCCGGAGCAAAAATTCTAATTGAATCCACTTTTTATTAATTAATTACGCTAAAAAACTACTTAAACTTATAATTTCTGCAAAAACTCCCATCGCTGTAACCTCTGCGCCTGCTCCTGGACCTTTTATTACTAGTGGGTTATTGAAATATCTTTCTGTAGTAAATGAGATAATGTTTTCAGAACCCGCAAGGTTAAAAAAAGGATGTGTTTTTCCAACTGATTTCAGTCCGATACTTGCTTTTCCGTTTTCAAGACTAGCAATAAATCTTAAAACCTCCCCATTTTCAGAGGCTATTTTCATTTTATCAGCATAAAATGAATTTTCTTGTTCTAAAACATCGTAAAAGGCATCTACTGAATTGGCATTCATTGCATTATCACTAAGCAAAGGGTTAATAATAACCTCATTCATTTCTATAGGTAAACCCGTTTCTCTGGCTAAAATTAAAATTTTTCTTGCTACATCAGTTCCACTTAAATCATCTCTAGGGTCAGGTTCAGTATATCCTTTTGCTTTTGCATCTTTTACAATATCAACGAATTTATTGTTAGGCGAAAAAGTATTAAATATATAGGACAATGTACCTGATAATACCGCTTCAATTTTATGAATTTGATCTCCGCTATTAATTAAACCTTGTAAAGTGTTAATTATTGGTAGCCCAGCTCCAACATTAGTTTCGTATAAAAACTTCACATTTCTTTTTTTGGAAATATCTCTTAAACTCACATATTGATTATAGCTTCCTGAATTTGCTACTTTATTAGGAGTAACTATAGAAATATTACTATTTAAAATTGGAAAGTAATATTGTACAATGTCTTTGTCTGCAGTAGAATCTATAAAAATACTATTTGGTAAATTTAAAGCTTGAATATCTTCTATAAATTCACTCAAGTTTACTTTTTCTCCCTCAGAATTTAATGTTTCTGTCCAATTTTTTATTTCAATACCATTTGGATTAACCACCATTTTTTTAGTGTTAGCTAGTCCAGTAACTTTCAAGTTTAGGTTTTTATGTTTTTTAAGATGGTCTGCTTGCTCTGAAATTTGCTTCAAAAGAGTTTTACCTATAAGACCTGTGGCCCCAAGTAAAAAAAGATTCAAAGTGAGCCCATCAATTTCAAAGAAAGTTTCGTGAATTGCATTTAAAGCTTTACTGATGTCTTTCTTTTTAATTACAACAGAGATATTTAGCTCAGAAGAACCTTGTGCTGTGGCAATTACATTTATTCCGTTCTTCCCTAAAACAGAAAATAATTTACCAGAAGTTCCTGAACTTGACTTCATTCCTTCACCTACAACCGCAATAATTGATAGATTATTTTGAATGGTAATATTTTCAATATCTCCATTTTGAATTTCTAACTTAAATCCTTTTTCCAAAATTTCATTTACTTTTTCTGAAGATTTTGGATCTATTGCAAAACAAATCGAATGTTCGGAGGAGGCCTGAGAAATCAAAATAACAGAAATAGAACTTTCAGCCAAAATACTAAACAATTTAGCCGATACACCTGCCACGCCAATCATCCCGTTTCCTTGAAGATTTACCAAAGAGATGTCATCTATTGAAGAGATACCAGTAATTGAATAACTTTTTTGGTTAATTTCTTTGGTTATCGTAGTTCCTAAATGATCACTATTAAACGTATTTAAAATAATAATTGGAATATTTTTTAAAAATGCAGGAACTAAGCTGGGTGGATAAATGACTTTTGCACCAAAATGAGAGAGTTCCATCGCCTCAGAATAAGAAATGGAAGGAATTGTAAATGCGTTTTTGACTTTTCTTGGGTCTGCAGTCATCATGCCATTTACATCAGTCCATATTTCAATTACTTTTGCATTTAATGCTGCTCCTAAAATAGATGCGGAGTAGTCACTTCCACCTCTTCCTAAAGTAGTTGTAACTCCTTGATCATTGGAGGAAATAAATCCAGTAATACAATATACAATATCTGAATTTATAATTTTGTTAGAGATTAGATGATTTGTCATTTCGAAATTAACCTCCGCAGATCCAAAATGACTATTTGTTTTAATAATTTCTCGTGCATCAACATATTCAGACTTTATATTTCTATCATTTAAAGAAAAAGTAATAATGGTCGTTGATAATCTTTCGCCAAAGCTTAATAATAAATCTAGCGTTCGGTTTGTTAGCTCTTTTATAAAGGTAATTCCTTTAAGAAGATCTTCAATTTCATTAAATATTCCTTTTATTGATGCAATTAAAGCACTTTGTGATTTTATTTCTGTTAAAGATTTTGCAGTATTTATATGTCGGTCCTCTATGCTTTTCAAAATTTCTAAATAAAGAAGATTATTTTGAGAAGCCAATTTGCCAATTTCTATAAGTTTATTGGTAACACCTCCCATTGCTGAAAATACAACAGAAATGTTTGAAGAGTGTTTCCTTTTTTTAGAAATGATTTCAATTACTTGATTAATACTTTCTACCGTTCCAACCGAAGTGCCTCCAAATTTTAGAACATCCATGCAAGATAAATTTGTTTCAAAAATATTGGATTTGTATGTAAAGAATACAATCCATTTAGACTAATTTTATAGCGAAAATAGCTTTTTTATGCTATCATAGCAATAAGCACAAATATACCTATTTTTATGCCCCAAGCTTTAATATTCCTTAAATTTCAATAAAGATTATGCAAAAACATATTTATATTTCTTTTTTTGTTTTGGCAAATAGAATATTATTTAGTTATTTGTACAAATATATTATTATACAATTAATATGGATGCAATATTTAAAGCTCTTAACGATGCCACAAGGAGGGAAATATTAGAAATATTGAAATTTGGAAGTATTTCTGCTGGAGAAATTGCAGATAGATTTAATATTTCCAAGCCTAGCATTTCGCATCATTTGGATTTATTAAGACAATCTGAATTAGTTACTTCCAAGAAGAAAGGGCAATTTGTGGTATATTCTATAAACTTGCTAGCACTTGAAGAGGCTTTTAATTGGTTTTTGCAATTTAAAAGTGATTGGAATGTAGAAAAGCCGAGAATTAGGCTTCCTTTGAATATATAAATTAATTGAGTCCAATAATAAAAATCGAAAATTTGAAGCCTTTTAATTTTTATCCTGGCCCTTCAAAGTTATATCCAAATGTTGAAAAATATTTATTGGATGCTTTTCATAGTGGCATTTTGGAACAGAATCATAGGAGTTTGGCATTTATGGCTATGCTTGAAAAAACAATTGAACTTTTTAAAATAAAGCTTGCTGTACCCACAAATTATAAAGTCTTTTTTACTTCTTCTTCTACAGAATGTTGGGAGATTTGTATTCAGTCACTTTTTTTTGGGAAAATTCAATTTTTATATAATGGTGCATTTGGAAAAAAGTGGTTTAAATATGCTGTAACAAATCCTCAAGTAAATTCACTATTAAATTTAAAAAAATTTGAAATAAGAGGTTCTCGTTTTTTTATTGATAATCAAGTAGATGAAGTTGAAATAGACAAAGAAAATAACGTGCTTTGTGTGGTAGGAAATGAGACTTCAAATGGAACGGGCATTTCCAATAGTTCACTTAGGGCTTTAAAGAAATGTAGTCCAAATGCCTTACTAATGGTTGATGCTACTTCATCAATGGGTGGAGATTTGCTCGATTTTTCATTAGCTGATGTTTGGTTTGCTTCTTCACAAAAATGTTTTGGGTTACCCTCGGGTTTGGGAATATTGGTTGTTTCTCCCAAAGCCCAAGAGTATGCAATAGAAATAAACGAACGGAATCATTACAATAGCCTTATTTTTATAGAAGATAATTTCAATAAATTTCAAACACATTATACACCAAATATTTTAGGGATTTATCTGCTTGGAAGGCTACTTGAAGATAGCTTGACAATTCAAGAAATTTCAGAAAAATTGTGTAAAAGAGCGATATTTTTATACTCAGAAATAGCTAAAATTCAAAATTTAGATTTGCTTGTTCAAAATCCACTTACAAGGTCTAATACAGTATTAGCTGTAAAAAGCGAAAATGCGAAATTAGTAATTATTGAAGCGGAAAAAAGAAACATTTTATTAGGAAATGGCTATGGAGAATGGAAAGAAAATACTTTTAGAATAGCAAACTTTCCAGCTAATACCGATAAAGAATATGAAAAATTATTACTTTTCTTAAAAACTATTAAATAATTTAAAACAATAAACAAAATTATGCATTTTGACCCAAAATAAATTTTATCCGTTACCTTAATTCTATTTTCGATTATAGACATTCTTGGCTCCATTCCAATAATTTTAAATTTCAGAAAAAAAAATTGGACATTTTAATGCAGAACGAATTACACTGATCTCAGGTGGCTTAATGTTAGGATATTTATTTCTTGGTACTAAAATTTTGTAACTTTTTGGGGTTGATATTAAGTCATTTACTGTAGCGGGTGCTTTAATTTTACTTATAATAGGTTTTGAGATGATTTTGGGGTGCGAGATTTTTAAGCATAGTTCAACTAATCATGTTAAAGCTAGCTCTGTAGCTCCTTTAGCTTTTCCAATTGCGGGTGCAGGAACCATGACTTCTCTTCTTTCGTTATAGGTGCGCTTATCACGATGAAAATATTATTGTTAGTGTTTTTGTAAATCTACTTTTAGTGTTTATATTTTTAAAATCTTCTTCTTGGCTTGAAAGAAAGATCGAGCCAGGTACAATTGAAGTCCTTCAAAAAGTATTCGGTTTGATTTTATTGGCTATTGCAATTAAATTAATAAAAACCAATTTAGTTTAATGTGGTTTTTTCTTTTTAAGAAACCCAAAAAGTATTAATAATTGAGCAAGTCCATAGGTACTCATTATGAGGAATGAGCTTTGAGGAAGATTCCCGAAGAACTTATTAAAGGCTATAAATGAATCAGATAAAATGAATAATAAGGCTCCAAAACTTATTAATGAATAGCCAAATGATGACTTTTTGCGATTTACCGCCACTATGCCCAAAAAACTAATAACGATACAATAAACTGAAACAGGGAGTATCAATTCAATTGGAATATAAGGTTTTAAGAAAAACAAATAAGAAATTGTAATTAAGAATATAATTAGGGTAGGCCACCTCATTATTTTACTCTCTTTAATAAAAATTGAAATATAAAAAAGATGTGCAATTAAAAAGGAAGCCAATCCAGGAATAAAAAAATCTTTAGATTTAAACATTAAAAAAACATCCCCTAAAAAGGAGAAAATAAGTGCTAGAATATAATACCAATTTGGCAATGCAATTTGTTTTTTACTTAAATAAAGTACAATTAATAGAGGCATTAGTAGAGGCTTTGTGGCCATCATTACCATTTTTTGATTGTTTGAATCAGCCCAAATTTCAATAGCTAAAACTGATAAGTAAAGAATAATCAGTTTGTTTTTCATGTTTGATCTATTTTTAAACAGATTTTAACTGCAAGGGCTATCGCATCACTCATTGGAGTAAAATTTATGTTTTCATATAAATCAGTTTCTCTATGAATGTTAGGCATTCTCCCATTTGTATCCAATGCTGCCAATGTCAAAGTTGGAATTCCTACTCGATTAAACCATACTGAATCGAAGTCTGCAGTATGCCACTCCCCTGATTTAACATGAAAAAATCTTTTATCATTTTTAATTATCTCATCAGAGATTTCCACCAATTTATTATCATAGATTATTGTACCCCAAGACCCTGTTTTTTTAATTACTTTTAAATCACCAGCACCCAATGTATCAAAGTTAATGACCATGGTATTTTTATCAAATTCTTTGAAATGTCTTTTTAAAAAAGCACTTGATCCTAGCATTCCTACTTCTTCTGCACCTGTAAACAGAATCTGGATTTCGGTGTTATTTAAATTTTTTTCCCATACTATTTTTGCTACTTCAGCTACAGCTGCAACACCGGTGGCATTATCTGAAGCCCCATTAGAATACCCAAATCTAAAAAAGTCTAAACTTGCTACAAATAATTGAATAAAGAAATAGCCTGCTAAAATATAAAGCCCCACTTGTGTATAAATAGATGGTTTTAAAAAATGAAAAATCACCATCATTTCAGTCAAAAGCATCAGTAAAATATTGAAATTTAAAGATTTTCTAAAGTTTCCTACAAGCGATGGTTTATATAAAATAGAAATAGGCGCTGTGTCATAATGTGCCATTAAGATAATTTTTTTTGGCTTTTTTTTTAATTCCGAAATAACCAAATTATAGGTTTTAACCAAGGGCGGAAATTTAGAAATAGGCGAAGGCATCCAATTAAAGAAAAGAAAGGCCATTGAAATAAACATAATCGACAGAAATAAGCTCAATATTGGATACAAATTCAAAATTAAGATGCTTGAAATTATTCCTAATAAAAGCCACGTAATAGTAATTAAATAGTTTTTTGGGCTTTTAAAAGATTCTTTTTCAATTTTTTTATTTGAAAATAGTTTAGAAAGAAAATCTAGAGTTCGTTCTTCAAATACAGAGGCCACAGCTCTATTTGGCATTTGAGTTAGATGCTTAACTACATTTTGAGCAAAAGCATTTTCCATACTATTTGAAAAAATATTTATGTATTTCTAACCAATTGTTTAATCTAAGATAATCATTTACCAATTTATTGTGCAAAGCGTCAAATAAGATTTTCTCACCTTTAAAAGTTTTTAAGTTTTTATCATGATCGTCAATCATAATATCTCCTTTAATTATTGATTTGTCGCCGCAAAGAACAAAGTTTCGCCACGAAATGAATGGAAAATGCTCTTTTATCCAGTCATACTTTTCTTTTAATGAATTAGGAAATTCAGTTGCTGCAGATACAACAAATACCTCATGTTTTTCAGCAAGTTCTTTTACAACTTCTTGTGCATTAGGAAACACTTTTAAATCTGAAAAAAAACCAGGTTCATATATATAATTAATATATGGTTTAAAGTTTGGAGAATCTACATAGTCATAAAAAGATTTATTAGCAAAAAAAGAAGGCTCTAAATTTTTTTTATTTATTTGATTAAATATGCTTAATATTTTACTACTAGCATCAGCCAATACATCGTCCATATCTATAATTATTCTCATATTATTAGTTTAAGGATGGTAACCTTTAACAATTTTCTTTGAGCGTATTGAATCGCCTTGTTTCACAATTATAAAATAGTTCCCATCAGGCAAGCCTGATAATTCAAAGTCATGCAATTCTTTAAAATGAATAGCTTCCTCAATTATTTTACCTGATAAGTTTTGAAGTTGAAAAAGTGTTTCCATTCCAGGTGGCACTTTTACATATACTTTTTCATCAGGTTCATTAAGATATATTACTACATCGTCTTTTTTCATAGCTGAATAAATGGTTTTAGGAACTTATAAACTTTATGAATCGGTAGGCCCATTATAGTATAAAAGGAACCTTCAATTTTTGAAATACCAACCATGCCTATGAAATCTTGCACTCCATAAGCTCCAGCTTTATCAAATGGTTTATGTTTCTTAATATAATAATCTATTTCATTTGATTCCAGTTTTTCAAAATGAACTAAAGCTTCGTCAATAAAATTAGTATAATTTTCTCCAATTTTTATGGATACTCCTGTGATAACTTTATGGGTTTTGTTACTTAGCTTACCTAACATTTCAAATGCCTCTTCATAAGAAAGTGGTTTATTTAAAATTTGATTATTGCTTACTACAACAGTATCTGCACAAATAATTACAGTTTCTTGTCCATATTCTTTAAAGCAAGATGCTTTTTGGAAAGCTAATAATTCAGGTACTTTTTCAATTTGAATCTCGGAATCAAACCTTTCATCTGTTGCCCTCACCATAACTTTGAATTCAAAACCGGCAGATTCCAAAATTTCTTTTCTTCTTGGAGAATTTGAACCCAATATTAGATTTTTAGAAAGTTTCATTCCTTTTAGTTTGTTCCTTAAATTGAAAATTTTACATTTGTATTAAATGTTGTTACATCTATAAATATTGCTATTTCAAAAGTAAAAGTATGACATTAGAAAATGAAATAAAACAAAATAAACCATTTTCAAGTAAAAAAGAAAAAGCAATCGTAAACGTTATTTTTACAAGTAATTGGCTTTATACCATACAAAATAAATTGTTAAAACCTTTTGATTTAAGTATCCAACAATATAATGTTTTAAGAATTTTAAATGGCCAAAATGAAAATCCTATAACAATAAATCAAATTATAGACCGAATGCTTGATAAAACTTCTAATGCATCACGCTTAGTAGATAAACTAGTAATAAAAGGGTTTGTAAGAAGAGATCAAAAAGAAAGTAATAGAAGAGCATGCGACGTGGTAATAACTGAAATTGGCAAAACATTTTTACTAAATGTAAAATCAAAATTAATGAAAGTAGAAGAGGAGATAGGGGCTATAAGCGAAGAAGATCTAGAAATATTGAATAATTTATTGAATGCTTTTAGAAAAAAAAACTAATTATTTTACTTCAAAAAACAATTATAATTAATAATTGATTTATAATACCTTTCAAAAAGCAGAACATTTTTTTAGATTAGATGAAATTAATACGAAATAGATCGCTTTATTTTATTTTTACATTTATAGTTATTTTTTCTTGTAAAAATGATGATCCAGAACCAGCAAATGTTTCTCTTCTAAAAGCTGAATTAATAAGTACTTTAACCAGAGAAGAGCTCGTAACCAAACTTCAATTAAGTTTTGGGAGTCAAGCAAATCAATTAAGCTTGTTTGTTCGTTCGGGATTGAAACTATATAAAATTTCTTACAAAACCAAAGACCCTGCGGGTAAAGAAATTACAGCTTCTGGAGCATTTATTATTCCTTCAGATATCAAAGATCCTTTAGCATTGGCAAGTTTACAACATGGAACTCTTTTTAATGAAACTGACGCTCCATCTTATTTTAAATTTGAGACCGAAGTGGCCTCTGGCGCATTATTAGCCTCTACTGGGCTTTTTATAGGAATGCCCGACTATTTAGGATATGGTTCTTCAAAAACTTCTGAACATCCTTATGAACATAGACTTGGCCTTGCACAACCAAATGTAGATTTTATTGTTGCAATGAAAGAATTTATAAAAGCTGAAAAGCTAAGCTGGAACAATAACCTTCTTTTAGCAGGCTATTCCCAAGGGGGGTTTGCAACAATGGCTACCTTTAAGCTATTGGAAGATTCATATAAAGGACAATTCAATATTAAAGCTGTTAGCTGTGGGGCTGGGGCCTATAATAAGACTAAAACAATGACCACTTTCGTAACGAGTAAGACTAGTGGGGAAGTCACAAATAATAGATCATATGTTTGGGTTTTATTAACCTATGATAAATTATATAAACTTAATAGACCCTTATCATCGTATTTTAGAGAGCCTTTTTCAACCGATATTTCTAAAAATGGAATAAATGTAACCATTAATAAAAGTTTTGATGAAATACTGAATCCCACTTTTTCAAATGGAATATTGAAAGGAACTGACGAAGGGTTTTTAAATGCAGTGAAAGATAATGATGTTTTTGATTGGAAACCTAGTGTGCCTTTACGTCTATATCATGGTGAAAAGGACACCTATGTGCCTTTTTTAAATTCTGAAACTGCTAACTTTTCTATGTTAAAAAAAGGGGCAACACAAGTGGAGTTAATTCCGATTATGGGGGGCAGCCATTCTTCTTCAATCACAACTTATTTTTTAGGAACTTTCGATTTATTTAACAAATATAAAAATTAATATGGGTGAATTAAAAACAGGATTTGTACATACTGTTTTCTTTTGGTTAAAAGAAAAAGATAACGAATCACATCAAAATCAATTAAAGGAAGGGTTAATTAAGCTTTCCCAAATTTCAGAAATTAAAGAAGCATATATTGGTAAACCAGCAGACACAGATAGGCCAGTAATTGATAGTTCATACAGTTTTAGTGTGACATTTATTTTTGACAATAAAAAAGATCAAGACGTTTATCAAGAACATCCCGATCATCATGTTTTTATAGCAGGATGCTCTCATCTTTGGGATTCTGTAAAAGTATTTGATGCCTGTTAGTATAATTGATCCATGAAAATTAATTTTATTTCGAATATATTTTTTATTTATTTTCTTTTCTCTCTTCAAAGTTTTGCCCAAAGCATAAATTTCGATGCAAAGGGGATTTTATTTCTTCAAGATGCCGACTTTGGTACTTTTAGCTTATCAACTAATACAATTGAGAGAGAAAAATCAGTTTCAGATAAAATGGGGGCCATACTTTTTCCACTTCAATACGGCGATAATCAAAATTTTTCTGAGAAAAGTGTTTCAAATTCAGAGGTACATAACAAGAAAGCAATAGCAGTTATGTCAGATAATAGATTATGTTATGTAATTGAAACCAAAGGCCAAATAAAAAAAGAAGAAATTTCAAATTCAATCGATAAGGATAATTTGCCAGATGGGTATTATGTAAGCGTAGTAGATATTTCTAATTTAAGAAATATTAAAGCAGAATATAGGTTTCCAGTTGGAAATAACCCATTGGCTTTGTCTCTAAGTGGGAATAATGAATATTTGGCTGTAGTTGGTGAAGCATATAATCAAGAGTTGCAAGTATTTGAACTAAATGAATTTGGAAAGCCGATAAGAACAATTCTAAAGCCAAATCTTTTAGGAATTGGAGCTATTACAGATATTGAATGGCATCCAAGTGGAGATTTTTTAGCCTTCTTAAAAAAAGATACAAAAGAAATAGGCTTAATTAAAGTTGTAAAAGATGGACCAACGAAAAAGATTGTTAGACTAGAGTTATTAGGAAATAGCATAAAAATGGAGGGATTACCGGTAGTGGGAAAGTTTTCTAAAGATGGAAAATATTTTATTGTACTTGACCAAATAACTGAATTTTCTAAAAACCAAGATCAAAGCAAAGGGAAAGTATTTGTGATAAAATTTAATTACGAAGATCAAGGCAATCACTTTCTTATTTCGAAAACTGAAGTAGAAGAAAATCCTTCCAATTTAGTTTTTCATCCTAATGGAACGAATATTCTAGTAAGCAATATGAAAAGGTCGTTTGAGTATCCAATTAATACTAATTATACAAATAAGTCTTCTATTTCAGTTTTAGGATTATCTAATGATGGTACTATTTCAAATCTTAATACTATAAATTTAGAATGTATTATGCCCAGCAGTATTGTTTTTGATAAATCAGGCAAGAATTTAGCTGTAGGAATTTTTCAATATTTAAACTACGGAAAAACTTTTGGAGGAATAGATTTTTATTCGTTTTTTGAAGGGTCAAAACCGAGAATAATAAAACAAAATTCGAGCATTTATACATCAAAGGGGACCCATTTTTTAAAAGTAATTGAAGATTATTAATTACTGGCGTCCGAGAAAAGATAAAAGAAATATGTTCCTTATATCAGCCTGCACTGTTTGAAATGGTACGGCAACCCGGCGCTCAAAATTCTTTGACACAAATTTAAACTTTTGTAACCTATTGATTTATAGTATTTTGAGGTGGTGCGGCAGGCCGGTGTGAGTTTGCTGGCGGGCGGTCGCTGCCGGGCTGTTTTTTTTGGTGGGAAACCACTCCGAATCTTTTTTTTCGATTGGACAGGCATACCTGCGGTGCGTCGAAACGCAAAAGTAAGGCCGTCCGCAGGATACACAAAGAATAAAACAGAGGGGGTCTTTTTTAAAAACCAGTAAAATGGTCCCGATTCGGCGACCCGATTAAATAGTCATTTGATTAGGATTTTTAATAAATTTTAAATTTAGTCGGATGCCAATAA
>JANOMP010000201.1:0-14969 GCA_031420365.1 Cytophagaceae bacterium | reverse complement strand
TGTGGCAGATAATAAACTCTCTTGTCAGCTTTATCAACGTAGTGCTGATGTATTTCTTGGTGTTCCATTTAATATTGCCTCTTATGCTTTATTCACGATGATGATAGCTCAAGTGTGTGAATTAGAATTAGGCGATTTTATTTGGACGGGTGGAGATACACATATTTATTCCAATCATTTTGAGCAAGTTGACCTTCAATTGAGCAGAGTTCCACGCCCGCTTCCCAAAATGGTTTTAAATCCCGCAGTAAAATCTATTTTTGATTTTGATTTCGAAGATTTTTCATTGTTAAATTATAATCCATATCCGGGCATTAAGGCTCCTGTTGCCGTGTAAACTAGAATTGTTTTTTGAAATTTAACCGTTTGACAATAAAAATATTTTTAATAAATTCTTTTATAAAAAAAGCTGTAAACATAACTGTGCAAATATAAACCCAAAGAATGCATTTATCCGTTGTAATTATTACCCTTAATAATCAAAGGACCATTAGGGAGGTTCTTTCTGCCGTTTTTGAATGGGCTAATGAAATCGTAATTGTAGATAGTGGAAGCTCAGATAAAACATTGGAAATAGCCAAAGAATTCGATTGCTATATAAGCTTTCGTAAATTTGACGGCTTTGGAAAACAAAAAAACTTTGCCGTTAATCAAGCAAAAAATGATTGGGTTTTTGTGGTAGATGCCGACGAAGTGGTGACTATAGAATTAAAAAATGAAATCAATAATTCCTTAAAAGATGCTGTTTATCAAGGATATATGATTCCAAATACTTTAGTTTTTCTAGGAAAAATAATGCGTTTTGGTAGAGAATATAAGTTACCTCATTTAAGGCTTTTTAATAAAAAATTTGGTAATTATAATGATAATGAAGTGCACGAAGATATAGTATTTAATGGAAAAGTAGGTAAACTCTCCAACCATGTTTTACACTATAGTTACGGCGATTTATCTGATTTAATGGAGAAAACAAATAAATATTCAACTTTAGGAGCTATAGATTTAAAGAAGCGAGGTAAAGACGCAAGTATATTTAAAATTATTGCAAAATTCCCCATTACTTTTATAACAGAATATTTTATTAGATTAAATTTTTTGAATGGTTTTAAGGGCTTAATATGGTCTTTTTTAGGTGGAGTAGGAACTACACTTAAATATTTAAAATTGAGAGAGTTAAATAAGAAATGATCTAAATTGTTTAAGCAATTTTATTTTTCTAAATTAAATTTCTTTTATCCATCCCACATCAGAAGTTTCCAGGCTTAATTGTCTTAAGGTTTTATTAAATTTAGGATGAATAAAATCAGGACAAATATCATTTAATGGCTTAAGAACAAAATTTCTTTTCGAAATATAAGGATGTGGAACACTTAATGAAGGAGTTTCAAACATATAATTTTCAAAAAGAAGGAGATCTATATCAATATTTCTGGAAGACCATTTTATTTCTCTTTTTCTGCCCATAATAAGCTCTATCTCCAATATTTTTTCTAGTACTTTTAAAGGGAAAAAAGGCGTAGCAACCTCTATTGCTAGATTTAAGAAGTTTTCTTGATTTTCTATACCCCAGGCTTTGGTTTCGTAAATTTTTGAATGTTGCTTAACCTCACCAATTTGTTTTTCAATCAGAAAAATGCCTTGTTTAAGGAAATTATGCCTATTTTCAATATTGGAGCCAAGCCCTAAAATAATTTGGTGCATTTTATGCTAAAGCAAAATTATAAGAACCAACCAGTTGAGCCATTTCTATCAAGAAATTTGGATTATCTTCAATCGCATTTCCAATTACTAGAACATCTGCTCCTGCGTTTAAAGCTTTCGTAGCTTTATCTTTGGTATTTATACCACCACCAACTATTAAAGGGCCACTTATACTTTTTCTAACTTCTTTAATAATTTCTTCACTTACAGGATTTAATGCTCCACTACCAGCATCCAAATAACATAATTTTAAACCTAGCATTTCACCGGCCATTGCCGTGCAAGCTGCCAAATCTGGTTTGTTGTTGGGTATAGGGAAGGTATTGCTAATATAAGAAACCGTGGTGGCTTGTCCACCATCAATAAGCATATAAGCGGTAGGTAAAATTTCTAATCCGCTGCGTTTCAAAATAGGAGCGGAGATTACATGTTGTCCAATTAAAAATTCAGGGTTTCTTCCTGAAATTAAAGATAGAAGCAATATTGCATCAGCATGAGAATTGATATGTAGCCCATTTCCTGGAAATATTATTTTAGGAACAAAAGTTTTTTCCTGAAGTTCCTTCAAAACATAGTCAAAATTGTCTTTTGCTACTAAACTTCCTCCAACAAAAATTAAATCAATCTGGTATTTATTAATTGCGTGAATTCTTTCTACTAACTCTTGGTCAGAAATTTTATCGGGGTCTAGTAAAAGGGCTAAAGATTTTTTACTAGCCTTACTAATATTTTCAAATATATTTAATACCTTATTGTTCATTTTTCTCAGTATATTGCTCTAATAATTGAAGCAATTTAGTTTTGGCAATAGAAAGTAAAACAGTTGTTGCAACACCAGCTATTGCAGACAAAAAAACTGATTTTTCAGATTTATCGTGAACTTCTAACGTTTCATCATTTGTTTCATCACTAGAAAGTAATTGGGCTAATGCGAAAGCTGCCACCACAATTCCACCAATTATTAACACATTTTTGCCTTTAGTTTTATAATCTCCCAGTTGATCCTCGATAGCAGTGCTAGCGCTATTAATGGTATTTAGCAGCTGAGTTTTTCTTTCTTCTCGATTCTCGTTCATAAAAACAAAAAGTTTAATACAAAAATAAACCTAAAATAGTTGATTCCGATTTATAGATTTAATTATTTTCTTGATTCTTTAAAAAATACGAGTCCATATTCATCAATTCCAATCTCTTCACTATCTAATTTATGTTTTAGTAAGGTAGCAGTTAGTTTTTTATCATTTAAATTTTCGTTATTTTCCAACTTTGATAAAACACAAGGCAACAGTGTTTTAATGATCTCAGAATAGGCTTTAGCTTTCACATTATCTAAGCCTCTTTTTTTTAAATTAATACAATTATCACAATTTCCACAGCGGACTTGTGTATTTTCATCAAAATAGTCCTGAATCATCAGCATTCGGCATTTTCCTGTTTGCTCTGAATACAGTTTTATGGCTCTTAAAGCCTTTTTTTCAATAACTTTTCTTCTTTCTATGTCTTTAAAGTTTAATTGGAGATTTTCTGCATCTTGTCTTGCCGTTAAAAATCCCAATTCAGCTTTATTTTTTTGAGGTAAAAAGTCTATGATCTCTAATTTTTTTAAGGTTTCTAAATGTTTATTAACTTCTATTTGGCTCATAAAACACGCATTTCCAATTTCAACTTCCGAAATAGCAACATAATTTGCATATATTTCGCCTCCATAAATTCTTAGAATACTTTTGGTAAAAGTTTCTAAATGAGGATTTCGTAATTGAAAACTAAAAAAAGCACTTGCATTGACATTGATTTTTATTTTTGAAGGATTAAAATATGCTTCATTTAGATATATTAATCCTTGATTTTCCAGCATTTTTAATGAATAATGTGTTTCTCTTGGATTTAATCCAAAAGTTGAAGCAAACTCTTGTAAATCAAAATCAAAGCTTTGAAAAACTTCAGCACCCAAAGCAAGTTTATAATAGTTACAAAGGCTTTGATATACTTTTTTTAGAACTGATATTCCTGGGAATTTTAATGCTAAATTTACTTCTAAATTTTCAATATCTAATTCATTATAAAGACTTATTGCATAGGCTTTTAAGTTATCTCTGCCGGCCCTTCCCGATTCTTGATAATAGGCTTCCATGTTTTCGCACAAATCTACATGTATTACACATCTAACATTTGGTTTATCTATGCCCATTCCAAACGCATTGGTAGATACTACTACAGTATTCAAATCATTAATCCAATCTTCTTGCTTTTTGTTCCGATCCTTTAGGGATAAGCCAGCATGATAAAAATCTGCAGAAAGACCATGTTTTTTTAGAAAATTTGCTATTTCGATAGTTCTTTTCCTAGTTTTAGCATAAACTATTGCTGAGCCGGGTACACTTTGTAATATTTGAAGTACTTTGGATTCTTTGTGTTCTGTATTAAAGACGGAATAGGAAAGGTTTTTTCTTGCAAAACTTTGGACGAAAACGGAAGCTTTTTTTAAGGATAGTTTATCAATAATATCTTTTCTTACTTCATTAGTGGCGGTCGCCGTTAATGCTATAGTGGGCACATTTGGAATATATTCCTTAATATCATTAATGGCTAAATAAGCGGGTCGAAAATCATACCCCCATTTTGAAATACAGTGAGCTTCATCAATAGCCAAAAGACAGACTTTCATTTGTTTTAATCTAACAATAAATATTTCCGTCTTTAATCTTTCAGGTGAAACATATAAAAACTTTAAATCACTATAAATGGCTTGATCTAATCCAGCATCAATTTCAGAATAATGCATTCCGGAGTAAATCGCTAATGCATTTATCCCTCTTTTGTTTAATTGATATACTTGATCTTTCATCAAGGCAATTAATGGCGATACTACAATACAAACGCCGGGTATTAGTAATGCCGGAACTTGAAAACATATAGATTTTCCACCACCTGTTGGAAGTAATGCTAAAGTATCATTTTGAGAAATGACATTTGATATTATTTCTTCTTGTAAGGGTCTGAAATTTTCATAACCCCAATATTTTTTAAGTATTTCTTGAGGTGTTGAGATACTTTGCATGTATTATTAAAAGTTTGGTGTAAATATCTTCATTATTGTTCAATAGGTATAAACCGATATTAATTTTTTTTCAGAACATGATAAAAGGCTTAAATCGTTTTTAATTTAGAGCGTAAATACCAGGAACCTTAGCCTTTAAAGATTTTCCATTTACCCAATTTTTGAGAAGAGTAAATGCTCTTTTCGCCGGAAAAAAAATAAGCAATAAAACATGCTATTGAAACATAAGCCACTGTATGAAAGCCAAATAACTCTATACCTAATATTGTACTTGCAATTGGTGTATTTGTGGCTCCAGCAAATACTGCCACAAATCCCATTGCAGCTAATATAGAAATGGGCAATGGGATAAATAGAAACAAAGCACTTCCAAGAGTGGCTCCTATGAAAAAAAGAGGAGTAACTTCACCTCCTTTAAAGCCGACACTTAAAGTAAATGCTGTAAAAAGGATTTTAATTAGAAAAATTTCAGGCTTCTGAATCGAAATAAATGATTGTTGTATAGTAGAAATTCCTAAACCCATATATCTCTTTGTATCGAAAAGTAAAAAGATAATTAATAAAAATAGACCTCCTATTGCTGGTCTTAATGGAGGGAATTTAATTATATATTGGATTTTTTTGGCTATAAATTCTGCCATAAACTTATAAAAATAAGAAGCCATTCCAGAAACAATCCCAATTATTGTGCAATAGAGTAGGATAGGGGCATTGATTTTAGGTAAAATATTAATTGTATACATGGTATGTTTAGTGCCAAGAAATAAGCAAATATAATGAGCAAAATAAGCGGAAGAGACAATGACGGGTATGTATTGAATTTTTATTTTTTTTAAAAAGAAAATTTCTAAGGCAAAAATGGCTCCGGCTAAGGGTGTTCCAAAAACAGAACCAAAACCCGCACTTACTGCTGCAAGTAATACCAATGTTCTGTCCTGATTGGTTAATTTAAAAATTTTAGATAATTGATCAGAAATCGAAGCAGTTATTTGAAGAGCCGTTCCCTCTCTTCCAGCCGATGCACCCACTAAATGGGTAAAAAGGGTTGAGAATAGAACTATTGGAGCCATTTTAAAAGAAATGCATTGTTTTGGCTTGTAAATTTCATCTATTAATTTATTATTTCCTTTGGTTTCTTCAGTTCCAAAATAATAATAGGCTAAGCCAATACCTAAACCGGCCACAGGCAACAAATAAATAAAAAATGGATGGGATATTCTAGCATTTGTGGTGATATCAAGCATTCTTAAAAATATATATGAACCTATGCCACCTATTAATCCTATAAGCAATGTGATTAAAAACCATTTAGCCGTATTTTTCCATATCATGGTCAGCAGTAGATTAAGAATCAAAAAAACAACTTTGAAACATCTTTCATACTTTTTAATTTTAAATCTGCGATTTCGTATTCATAACTTTCATAAAACTGAGAATCAGGCACAGCTACCACTTTGGCTCCCGAAGCCTTGGCACCTTTTACCCCGTTTATTGAATCTTCAAATATAATGCACTTTCCAATTGGTACATTCATATTTTTTGCAACAGTAAGATACACTGCTGGATCTGGCTTATTATGTACTTCAAGGGTGCCTGAATGATAAAAATCAAAATAGGTGGTTATTTCTAAATTTCTTATGGCTATTTCAATCAAATCTATGGGCGATGCTGAAGCTAAGCCAATTTTCATATTTTTAGCTTTAAAATATACTAAACTATCCAAAATTCCTGGCATAAGCTTAGCCTGAGAAGCTATCAAATTCCTTATTTCTACAAACAATTCTTGTTCAATTTGAAATATGGTTTTATCCTTCCAAGGTTTTAGAGCATACCAATAATTAATAACTTCACGAGTAGGAATACCTATGGTTTTTATACAATCTTCAGTACTAAGGTCTAAACCTATAGTTTTAAATACTTTTTTTTCAGCAATATGCCAAAGGGGCTCTGAATCAATCAAAAGGCCATCCATGTCATAAATAACTGCTAAGGAATCTTCGATTAAATTTGATAACATATTTTTAAGCTAAAACCTCAGTATTCGCTTGTTTCTCATAGAGATCTCTATAGGGGCCAGGCCTATTTATTAATTCCTGATGACTTCCTTGGTCAATGATTCTACCTTGATCCAATACAATTATTTTATCAGCCAAGCGTGCATTGGAGACTCTATGTGAGATTAAAATAGTGGTTTTATTAACCATTATTTTTTTTAGATTATTTAATATTACGTTTTCTGTATTGGTATCTACAGCTGACAAACAATCATCTAAAATAAGTATTTTGGGTTCTTTTATTATTGCTCTAGCGATAGATACACGTTGTTTTTGTCCGCCAGAAAGTGTGATACCTCGCTCCCCAACAATGGTTTCAAAACCTAATTTAAAATTAGAAACATTTTCAAATAAATCTGCATTTTTAGCTGCGGTTTCCATTTGATTTTGGTTCATGGAATTATTTCCAAACAAGATATTGTTTTTTATCGTATCTGAAAAAAGAAAAACGTCTTGGGGGACATAAGCAAGTTGTGAGCGAAGATAAGGGATATTGTAATCTATAATATTCTGATTATCAAAAGCAATTTTTCCTGAATCAGTATCATACATTCTTAAAAGTAAATTTGCAATCGTACTTTTCCCTGAGCCCGTGGTTCCAATTATAGCCAAAGATTGTCCCGGTAATACTTCAAAGTTTATATTTTTTAATGCTTCTATTCCTGTGTCTTCATATTTAAAATTGACATTTTTAAAAGTTATTTTACCTAATATTTCGGATTTTAAATTTTTTTCTGATACAATTTCATTTTTTGTGAACAAAAATTCATTGATACGCTTTTGTGATGCCGCTGCTCTTTGAATTTGGCTAGTAGTCCAGCCCAATGCAGTTAAAGGCCAAGTCAACATAAATACATACATTATAAACTCTGTAATATTTCCTGGAGTTAATCGACCCGCAATAATTTCTTGACCACCAACATAAACACAAATAACTGTGCTTAAGCCAATTAGAAACATAATAGCAGGAGTAAACAAAGAATCCACTTTGGTTAGCTCCATGGATTTTGATTTATAGTATTCACTTTCTTTCGAAAAATTACTTATGAATTCACTTTCTTTTGCAAAAGATTTAATCACTCTAATTCCTGAAAAGGCTTCTTGAACAAAAGAAGAAAGGTTTGAAAGGCTTTTTTGAATTTGTTCCGAACGCTTATTTACTAAACTACTGACAAAAAATATACTTATGGATAAGATAGGCATCGGAATTAATACAAACCATGTTAACCGAGCATTAACTGAAAACATATAACTTAACACTAAAAAGACCAAAATCACCATATTAAGAAGATACATAATAGAAGGACCTATATACATTCTTACTTTATTGACATCTTCAGAAATTCTTGCCATTAGGTCACCTGTGCTATTTTTTTTATAAAAAGCCATGGGCAAAGTTTGGTAATGAGCGTATATTTCATTTTTTAAATCGTATTCTATATGGCGTGACATCACAATAAGCGTTTGTCTTACTGCAAATAGAAAAATACCTTTTAAGATTGCCATAGACAATATCAAAAGTCCAAAAACTGCGATACTAAAAGTGAAAACGCCATAAATATTGGATTGCAAAGAAGAAGATTCAAACAAAAAGTATAAATCTATATTTGATTTTACCATTTCCAAAGCATGACGCACTACTTGTGCTGGAATAATTCCAAAAAGATTGGAAATTAAAGTGAAAATTATTCCTAAAATTAGATAATGTTTATACTTGAAAAAATACTTATTTAAATAGGCTAAATGTTTCATGCAAAAGCTTTCATTCTTTCTAATACAGTTTTATAATATGCTTCATATTTTGGCACAATGGCATTTAAATCAAATTCTTTAGCTCTTTTTAATGCGTTGGCCTTGAAAGTTGGAAGATTTTCATCTTGTAAAACGAAAACTGCATTTTTTACCATGTCGTTTACATCTCCAACATTACTTAAAAAGCCTGTTTCTCCATGAATGTTTAATTCTGCTAATCCACCGGTATTACTAGAAATTACTGGTACTTCACAGGCCATAGCCTCAAGTGCAGCCAAACCAAAACTTTCCTTTTCTGAAGGCATAAAAAATAAATCAGCTACAGATAGAACTTCTTCAATAGCCTCCAATTTCCCAATAAATCGAATATCACTTTCCAAATTTAAATCCCGGGTAAGCTGCTCTAAATTTTGACGTTCTTGACCATCTCCTACTAATAAAAGCTTACTAGGAACTTGCAATTTTATTTTTGCAAATGCTCTAATTATATCGTCTATTCTTTTTACTTTTCTAAAATTTGATGCATGAACAATCAGTTTTTCACCATCTGGACAAATAAATCTTTTAAAATGATCTTTTTCTTGCTTATTAAATCGTTCTAAATCTACGAAATTATAGATTACCTCAATTTCAATATTAATATTAAAAGTTTCTAAAGTTTCTTTTCTTAAATCTTCAGAAACTGCCGTAACTCCATCTGAGTTGTTAATACTAAAAGTGACAACAGGTTTTAAAGAAGGGTCTTGGCCAACAACAGAAATGTCTGTTCCATGCAAAGTAGTTACTATTGGAATATTTAAGCCTTCTGATTGTAGAATCTGTTTAGCTAAAAATGCCGAAGTGGCGTGAGGAATGGCATAATGTACATGAAGAATATCTAATTTTGCAAATTTCACAACATCCACCATTTTACCGGCCAATGCAGACTCATAAGGAGGATACTGAAATAAGGGATAGGAAGAAATATTTACTTCATGATAAAAAATATTTTCGTTGAAAAAATCCAGTCTTATTGGTTGTGAATAAGTAATGAAATGCACTTCATGTCCTTTTTTTGCTAAACCTTTGCCAAGTTCAGTTGCTACAACACCACTGCCTCCAAAAGTTGGATAGCAAACTATACCTATTTTCATTAATTTTTATTATGGAATTTCAAGATTATTTAGTCAGATATAAAAATATTAATTATTTGATTTCTAACCATGCAAACATAACATAAAAACTAGATTAAATAATTCCAAAATTAAATAAGCACAATGTCTCTTTTTGAAAAAAATTTACACTATTCATGATAAATCATTTAATTCGCCAATTTTCTGATAAAGCTTTTTCAAATATTTTAAGATAATATTATTCTTCTTTCTAAATGGTATTTTTAGTATTTTATTTCTATTTTTGATGAACTAAAATTCTAAATTATTATTCTACCATTTTTTAAACTTATTCGTTGGAACAATCTAATTATTTTGATTCTTACTCAATTATTAGTAAGAAAATTTATAATTGGTTTGCCTTTTTATGACCTATTTTCTGTTTCAGTGGAATGGAGGTTTTATTTACTTATTTTTTCTACTGTTTTAATTGCCTCAGCGGGCTATATTATCAATGATTATTTCGACATAAAAATTGATTTAATAAATAAACCAAAAGAGGTATATGTTGGAAGGATAATTAAAAGAAGATATGCTTTATTAATGCACCAGTTATTAAGTGGATTTGGGATATTATTAGGCTTATTCTTAGGTTTTAAAATCTTAATTGTTAAAATTGTTGCCGTAGTTTTACTTTGGTTTTACGCCTCTATTTTTAAAAAGAAGGCAATTCTAGGAAATTTAATCGTAGCATTTCTCACAGCTTTGGTAATATTTGAAATTGATTTACTCTATTATCAAAATTCTAAACTATTATATATATATGCAATTTTTGCGTTTTTTATTAATCTAATTCGAGAAATCATTAAAGACATTGAAGATATTCGAGGCGATAAAATGCACGGTGCTTTAACTCTTCCTATTAAAATAGGAATACGAAAATCTAAATTAGTAATATACGGATTATTTTTAATTTTGGCTTCCTTAGTTCTCCGCTTAAGTATTGGAATTGCAAATCAAAAGCTTTGGTTTGTTTTTTCTATTTTGTGCTTTCTAGTTAGCATTTTTATTTACAAATTATTTTTTGCTGATAGAAAAAAACACTTTCATGCTCTAAGTAATCTTTGTAAATTAATAATGATTTTAGGTATATTAAGTATGATAGTATTATAATTCAAATTTAATGATAAGAATTGCAATTTTTGCCTCGGGTTCGGGTTCCAATGCTGAAAATATAATTAATTATTTTAAAGATAGTGTTGATATTTGTGTCCCTATTTTACTAACCAACAATGCAAATGCAGGAGTGATAGTTAGAGCACAAAGGCTAAATGTACCCATATTAATTTTTACAAAAAAAAATTTTAAGGAGTGCAATCAAATTACAGAATTTCTAATTAATCAAAAGATAGACTGGATTATTCTAGCTGGTTTTTTATGGTTAGTTCCCTCTCCAATGATTTCAGCATTCCCAAGTAAAATTATCAATATTCATCCTGCTTTATTGCCAAAATATGGAGGAAAAGGTATGTGGGGGCACTTTGTTCACGAAGCAGTTGTTAAAAATAAAGAAATAGAATCTGGTATAACTATTCATCTGGTTAATGAAAAATACGATGAAGGGGAGATTTTGTTTCAAGCAAAATGTGAGGTTTTAGAAACAGACACAGCCTTGGAGGTTGCCCAAAAAATTCACGAATTAGAACAAAAATATTTTCCCAATATAATCGAAAAAAGAATTCTTAGTTAATTTTATTTCTTCAAAAAAAAACGATTATCAAAAGAAAATTTACCAGGACCGGTAATAAAAATAGTAACATAAATTATAAAAAATAAAAGGGCGTGTTCTTTATCTCCAATTGGGTCGGACTTATGGACAATAAAAGCAATAATTACCATTGTTATTCCTAATATAAATAATGCTGGTCGGGTAAATAGCCCAATAATTACTAAAATAGAGCAGAAAAATTCAGCAAGAACTGCTAAAAATAAAGAATTTGGTTCTCCTAAACCTATTGGATTTGCAAATGACCAATCATTAGATATGATTTTCAACAATTTGTCATATCCATGTGTTAACATGAATAAAGAAGAAAATACCCTTAAAAATAAAACAGAAAAATCTATTGATACTGCATGGTTGGATATTTTATTTGCCATATAAAAATTACTTTATTTCTTCATAGTCAATATATTGACCGTCATCATTCTTAATTCGATCTTCTTTCTTTTTGGAATACTCCACTTTTATTTCCCCCTCAGGTCTAATAGGAGCCGTTTGCTGTTGATATTTTTTTTGCTCTTTTACAATTTGCCGGCCTACAATTAACCAAAAAAGAAATCTTCGTAGAGGAGCCACAAAAACTAATAAAAGAAGAATAAGAAAAATGAATTTAAACATCTAAAAAACTTTATTTCAAAACGGTTATTGCTAAAATTAAATTCAAAATTAAAAATTATTTTGTTTTATATTTAATAAATAAGAAATTATTTAGCCAATTCTAGCAAATCAGAAATAGTTTCTGGATTACTTGGCCTTTTTGCGTCTTTTTCAATGATTTCACCGGCTTTATTCAATATCATATATCTTGGTATTCCTGTAATATTGAATTTCTGAACCACTTCTGACCCCCAACCACCAGGTGAAAAGCCATTTTCGAAGTCTCCCAATTCAAGTGTTTTAACAGCATTTTTCCAAGTTTCAGCTAAATCATCTATCGATATATATAAAAATACTATTTTTTCTTTTTCTGTTTCACTTAAAGACTCATACATTTTTTTTGAAAAGGGAAACTCCTTTCTGCATGGACCGCACCAACTTGCCCAAAAATCAACATACACAACTTTGCCTTTGTACTTTGAAAAATCGAATATTTTATCTGTTAAATCAGTTAACTGGGGTGAACCAGTAGCTTTATCTTTTGAAGATTTCGGTTTTTGTTTTTCTTCTTTAATCTTCAATGCAGCCACTTTCTCGTTTTCTATTATTGTATTAATAAATTCTCCTTTAAATTTATTTTGTAAATTTAAATTTTCTATTTGACTAATAATATATCGTGCAGTTCCTGGAGTAAGACTATTTTGATTTGCATTTAACAATACAGCTAGAATATAATCTAATGTGACGCCACTCATGGTTTTAATGGCAAATTCAGATTTATCAACTGTAGACTTTACCATATCCGAATATTTTACAAATTCTTTTTCTTCTGAATTTTTATAAGTTAAATAGAAGGGAAGCATTGCTCTGAAACTCTTAAAATGCAATAAGCTGTCATTCTTTTCAAACTTAAAACCTTTTGTCATTACAGAAGGTAGTGAAACAACACGCTTCATCTTTTGGTCGAGATTGCTTCTTAATACTGGATAAGCAAAAATAAGGTGCCAATAATTATATTTAATTTCGGTCTCTAAATACTTTTTTAGTGTCAAATTATCAGCAAATTCAGGTGATTTTATAAAAGCTAATTGGGCGTTTCTAGTATCAAATAGCGACATTTCCCATTCATCCACATTGGTTTTTTGTAAAAGTGAATATTGTTTTTCGACATTAAAATAATCACCAAACTTATCATAAAAAGACTTCAATAAAACTTTATTGATTGAATTATCGAGTGTCTGTTGAAATATATTCGATTCTTTGGGATATATTTTTTGATAGAAGTCAGAAGAATCCGCAAAAAGAAATTTGGATTCTTGAGCAGAAGCCATGAAACCAAGTAAGAAAAGAAATACTAATTTTTTCATATCATTTTATTCAAATACTTAAAAAAACGAACAAAAATCAAACCTACTCTACAAAAGTCACCATTTAATTAAAAAATATACCAAACCTAAACCACCACATTCACAATACGCTTTGGCACCACGATGATTTTCTTCAACTCTTTACCTTCCATCCATTTGATAACCTGGTCGTTGGCCAATACTTGCTTCTCTATTTCTTCTTTAGCCATTTCGGCAGGGAAGTTCAAGTTTACTCTTACTTTTCCATTGATTTGGATTGGATATTCAAAACTAGCTTCAATTAAGTAAGTGGCATTGAAAGAAGGAAATTCAGTTTTTGTTATACTCTCTTTTTTGCCAATTTGCTCCCAAAGTTCTTCTGCTATATGAGGTGCATAAGGCGAAAGAATAATAAGCAAATCTTTAAGTATAGCTTTTTTATGACATTTTAAGTCGGTCAATTCATTCACACAAATCATAAAAGAGCTAACGGAAGTGTTGAATGAGAAGTTTTCAACATCCTCGGCAACCTTTTTTATGGTTTTATGCAAAGATTTTAGTTCATCTTTGTTGGGCTCTTCGTCTTTGAAAATCGCGTTTCCATTTTGGTCAAAAAACAAACGCCAGAATTTTCTTAAAAACCTATAAGTTCCTTCAATTCCACGCGTATCCCAAGGTTTTGATTCGGTTAATGGTCCCAAAAACATTTCATACAAACGCAAAGTATCTGCTCCATATTTTTCAACCAAATCATCTGGATTAACAACGTTTAGCTTAGATTTTGACATTTTCTCAACCTCAGAAATTGTTCTAAAATCGCTTGGATATGATTCAACTTCTGAAGAATTCACATATTTATTATCAAACCAGAATCCAGCTTTATTTATAAATATACAGTTTGTAGGTGTTAGATAATTTGATTCAGAAATATATTTTGGTACATCCAAAACGTTATTGTTAACCAGTCTTATATCAACGTGAGTTTTAATGTAATCGCCGTTATCTTTCAAATCATCGTCTATTGTTTCAGCACTGCAAAATTCATACAATGCCTCGTTAGTTGGGAATTTAGTTTTAGGATGACCAAACTCGATATTTTGAGGAGAAGGAATTTTGATGGTACTGATAACTATTTTTTTACGATAAATTTTCTCAGAAACCCCACTAATCATTCCCTGATTGATCAATTTCTTGGCAAATTCCTCTTGTTTTACGTAGCCAAGATCCTTCAAAACTTTATTCCAAAACCGGCTATATAACAAATGACCCGTGGCATGTTCAGTACCGCCTAAATACAAGTCAATATCTTGCCAATAATCCAAAGCCTCTTTTGATGCAAAATCAGTGTCATTGTTGGCATCCATATAACGGTACCAATACCAACTGCTACCTGCCCAGCCTGGCATAGTACTCATTTCGAGCGGATAAGTCTCTGTTGACCCTTCTGGGGTATACGTCCAGTTTTTTGCCCTTCCCAAAGGTGGTTCACCTGTTTCTGTAGGTTGGTATTTGTCAATTTCCGGTAAAATCAAAGGCAAATCCTTTTTATCAACCAAATACGGCAAAAGGTTTCCTTCTACATTAGGT
>JANOMP010000200.1:0-3965 GCA_031420365.1 Cytophagaceae bacterium | reverse complement strand
TCAGCTTTTCGGTTTTCGTTTGAGGTGTTCATCACCTCAAATAGCGTATCTAAATAGTTGTTTAGGTCGCTGCCATCGGTTTGCGTGTGGTTTTTGATGGCATTGGTAAACTGTGCCGTTTCAAAAATACCCGTATCCTCTGCAAAAAAACAAAAAAGCAATCGGCTCAAAAACACATTCAGGTTGTGTACTTCATCCTTGGTCGTAGTAACGTTGTCTTTTTTGATTTCGTCATACAGCCTAGCCATGCGTTCGGCCGCTTTTACGTCTGCAGGGTTTTCGTATTTGGCTTGTGCTTTTTCCATGCCAGCCCATGGCAGGAAGAAGTCGAAATGCTTGGCGATGTCAGTAATTTTAATTTCTAGCGTATCTGATGTTTTGGTATCGAGTGCCAAAAAAGTATCGTAATAAGTAAATATCACAAATCTAGGTTTATGTCTCAATTCAGTTGGATTGGCTTTTATTGATTCAAATTCCGTATGTATTTCACCGCTATCTGAGCTTTTAAACCAAAGTTTACTTTTCCACATAACCTCATTAGCGTTTCTGGCCAAATTTAGACCTCCATAGGCTTTCAAGCGTTTAATGGTACTTTTGGGTGTATCATAGGCCAATAGCAAATCATAAATGAAAGTTTCAGGCTTTATATTGGCAATAAGTATTTGTAGGTTATCCTCTATCTGGGCTAGATTCATGCAGGTTTAGTTTTGGATGGTTTTAGAGATTTAAAATAAATCTAATAACAAAGATAAAAAAATATTCTACAATCAGTTATTCCGTAATGTCCATTGTAGAATAGAATCTAATTTAAAGTCCTCATAGGCTGGGTCATTGATTGGGCCAGATAGAAAAAATTGGGTACTTGAAAAATAGGAATGAAATATTTTGCGGCTGTGAAAAACTTAATACTTGTAAACAAAGTTGTGTGGATTTTGTAGTGGGAAAGGTCTGGTCGTATTGAGCCAGACCTTTCCTATTATTTTCATCTTAACTATTTTAATAATGGTAGGCTTTTATAAATTATTTCTATCGAGCTTGTATTTCAAATGCAAGAAAAATGCCAAATTATAAATTTTTATAACAAAAGTTAGATGAGTCTAACTTTATTTATTATATTTGTTTTTTATATTTTAGTAATGTCTAACATATTTGAGCGATTTAATGATTTTGAATACAATTAAATTATTTTTTTTATTTCTTTCATTGAGTGTTGGACTTCAAGCTCAGCTTATGATTTCAGGGAAAGTTCTTGATAAAGAATCAAAAATTCCTGTGATTGGGGCAAGTATATATATAAAGGAGATTAAACAAGGGTTTGTTAGCGATACCTCCGGGTTTTATAGAATAAGTAATTTAAAAGTAGGAACTTATACTTTTCAAATATCTTTTATTTCATATAAAACTTCTATTGTTAAGGTAGATTTAAAAGCCAATACTAACCTAAATTTTCAGATATCTCTTGACCAAAATGCCTTAGAAGAAGTTGTTGTTACAGGTACGATGAAAGAGATGAGCAAATTAGAAAGTGCAGTTCCAGTAGATATTATCACTCCTAAGTTTTTATTTAAAAATCCTACGTCTAGTATTTTTGACGGATTGCAAAATGTAAATGGAGTTCGGCCCCAAATAAATTGCAATGTTTGTAGCACGGGTGATATTCATATCAATGGTTTAGAAGGGCCATATACAATGATTTTGATTGATGGAATGCCAATAGTTTCCTCTCTTTCAACAGTTTATGGCTTGTCGGGTATCCCAATTAGTTTAATTGAACGGATTGAAATAGTAAAAGGGCCAGCTTCAACCCTATATGGTTCAGAGGCTATAGGAGGATTGATAAATATTATTACAAAAAACACTAAAAATGCTCCTAGGTTTTCAGTAGATGCTTTTAGCACAAGCTGGGGAGAATTTAATGCTGATTTGGGCTTTAGGTTTAATAGTAAGAGAGCAAGTAGTTTAGTTGGACTTAATACCTATCAATATGGGAATCCGATGGATAATAATAAAGATGGTTTCACTGATTTAACGCTACAAAATAGGGTATCTGTTTTTAATAAATGGAATTTCCAAAGGCTTAAAAATAGAGAAGCAAGCATAGCAATAAGAGGCTTTTATGAGGATCGCTGGGGTGGAGAGATGAACTGGTCTCGCAAATATAGAGGTGGAAATCAAGTATATGGTGAAAGTATTTATACCAAAAGGGCAGAGGTGTTAGGAGCGTATCAGTTTCCATTTAAGGATAAAGTTATGCTTAGGTATTCCTACAATTATCATGACCAAAATTCTGTGTATGGCACTACTTCTTATATTGCAAATCAGCAGGTGGCTTTTACTCAGTTTACTTTTGAAAAAGAAATTCAAAACCACGGAATTTTGGTTGGTATGCCCTTAAGATTTACCTATTATGATGATAATACATCCGCCACCAAAATAAATGATCGAAACAAAGCAGATAAAATTTTTTTACCGGGTATTTTTCTTCAAGATGATTGGGAAATAAAGGATAATCAAAAATTATTGATTGGTCTTAGATATGATTATAATTCTCAGCATGGAAATATTTTTACTCCTCGCTTGGCCTATAAATGGGCTTCAAGAAACAAATTGAATGTGTTTCGATGGAACGCTGGTAAAGGGTTTAGAGTGGTGAATTTGTTTACAGAAGATCATGCGGCTCTCACTGGGGCACGACAGGTGGTGCTAGCAGAAGCTTTAAAGCCGGAACAAAGTTGGAATAGTAATTTGAATTTTGTTCACAAAATCATTTTGAATAATGGCTTTATTGGTTTGGATGCTTCCGCATTTTATACTTATTTTAGTAATCAGATTTTACCCGATTACAACACTAATCCTAATCAAATTATTTATAAAAATTTAAATGGCTATTCGGTTTCGAAAGGTATAAGTTTAAATCTGGATTTTGCTTTTGATTCAGGATTAAAAATTTTGGTAGGTAGTACTTTAATGGATGTTTCGAAAATTGAAAATGGAAGAACTTCGCGACAACTTTTAACGGAAAGAATTACTGGAACTTGGACGGTTTCGTACGAGGTGCCAAAGTTGAAAATCAACATTGATTATACTGGAAATCTTTCTGGACCTATGCTACTGCCTTTATTAAGTGAAACAGACCCTCGGCCGCTAAATTCGCCTACATGGTCTGTTCAAAACTTGCAATTTTCTAAAAAAATGAATAATGGTTTGGAGCTTTATGGAGGAGTAAAAAATATTTTAAATTTTAATCCTGCAAAAGGCTTACCTTTTTTGATAGCGAGAGCTAATGATCCTTTCGATAAAAATGTGGAGTATCATGCTGACGGGAATATAATTGCTACCAAAGGGAACCCTTACGCTTTGAGTTTTGATCCGACTTATGTGTATGCTTCTCAACAGGGTAGGAGAGGGTTTTTTGGTTTAAGATTTGTAATGAAGTAGGTTTAAGGAATCTTAAAAAAAATCATTTTGTTACAAAAAGCTAGGCAATTGAAAGCTCTGTTTATGTGATGCGCTTTAGGATTGATAATTTTAAAAGGGCTGAAGCTTATACATTTCTGAATTTGAAAAATAGTATAAACTGGTATAGATTTAAAAATTAATTTCCAAGTCATCGACAGTTATTCCCAAATTATTTTCAAAAATGTGATTTTATCAGCTGAAAATAATTGTAAAAATAGTAATATTTTTGCACATCTTCTTGTATATTTATTTGAAATTACATGGATTTTTAAAGTTATACTTTAAATTTACATGTAATTTTAAAGTTATATTGTAAATTTGCATACATATTTAATAATTATTTTTATATTTGTTTCGACAAATGAAGGGTCAGGGACAAAAGTTGGGGATTAAGTTAAAAAGAGATACATTTGGGTCAAAAAAGTTATCGAACCAATAGACCTTAAATTAGTGCATCAATTATTTCCATCTGGATTGATGGATTATTTTGAGATAACCGATTTTCA